>DASWAC010000053.1:0-14803 GCA_036391335.1 Ktedonobacterales bacterium | reverse complement strand
CTTCACGTTTCGCCAGAATCGCGAGACGGGATACTCATCCATGAAGCCATAGCCACCGTGGATCTGCACGGCCTGATCGGCGGCACGCTTCGCCGTCTCAGAGGCGAAGAGCTTGGCCATCGAGGCTTCTTTACGGAAGGGCTGGCCTTGCATGTGCTGCCATGCTGCCTTGTAGTACATTAGGCGCGCGAGTTCAATCTCCATAGCCATATCGGCCAGCTTGAACGAGATCGCCTGGAACGCGGCAATAGGCTTGCCAAACTGATGACGCTCGCGCGCATATTTGAGCGACTCATCCAGGCAGGCCTGCGCTAGGCCCACGCTCAGCGCCGCGATGGCCACACGGCCCAGGTCGAGGATGTGCATGAATTGTTTGAAGCCGGTGCCCACCTCGCCAAGGATGTTCCCCACAGGCACAACGCAATTCTCGAAGCTCAGCGGGCGTGTGTCCGAGGCTTTCCAGCCCATCTTGTGATAGAGGTTCCCAATCTCATAGCCTGGCGTGCCGCGTGGCACGATGAAATTGGTAATCTCCTTGTGGCCATCGGCAGTCTTTCCGGTCACTGCCGTGATGGTGACGCCGCCACTCATCTCGGTGCCCGCGTTGGTAATGAAGGCTTTCGAGCCGTTGACCACCCACGACTCGCCGGAGCGCTCGGCGTGCGTCTCGGTCCCGCCGGAGTCGGAGCCCGCATTGGGCTCGGTCAGCCCGAAGGCCCACAGCATCTCGCCACGGGCGAGCGGCGCGAGATAGGTCTCTTGCTGCTCCTTCGAGCCATAGAGGTGGAAGGGGGTTGCGCCCAGCGAGGTGTGTGCCTCCATCGTGATGCCCACCGAGGCATCGCCGCGCCCGATCTCTTCGAGTGCGAGGCAGTATGAGAGGAAGTCGGCGCCCGCGCCGCCTTGCTCCTCAGGGAACGGGAGCCCCAGCAGGCCGAGCTTGCCCATCTTTTGGATGATATCCACCGGGAACGTGCCCGTTTTATCCATCTCTTCGGCGCGAGGCTTGATCTCTTCTTCGGCGAAATCGCGGCACATGTCGCGAATCATCTCTTGCTCGGCATTGAGCGTGAAGTCCATGATGACCTACTCCAGATTAGCACAGCGGGGCATGACGCACAGCGCATTATACCATGGGCCGCGGCGCGCTCAGCCAGGGGAGTGGACCGCCTTCTGTGCTAGTGTCCCTGTGGCGATGTGAGTGGGTGATATACTGCGGGAGACTTTGGCTGAGCGATTCGCGATGACTATCGGAGCGCGCGCATGAGAGTGTCCCAGCAAGCCATCATTCCGTCCGCTCCCCAGGGAGTCGAGCAGCACGCGAGAGTGCTGATCGTCGCTCCGGAGGTCGGCACATCCGAGGTGCTGGCGGCCGTGCTGCGCCAGAGCGGACACAGCTCGCGCGTGGTGGCGACCCCGGCGGAGGCTGTCGAAGCGCTGCGGCATGAGAGCGCCGACCTGGTGCTTGCCGAGGTGGGGTTGGATGAAGCTGGCGAGGCGAAGATGATCGCCCTGGCGCATGGGCAGACCCCACCCGCCGACCTGGTGGTAATGGCGCGCTATGGAAAGATCGAATCGGCGCTGAAGGCCTTGCGTGCGGGCGCGGCGGGTTATCTGGTGAAGCCTGTTGAAGTGGACACACTGCGCTTCACCGTGGAGCGCACCCTCGAGCGCCGCTGGTTGGAGCGCCAGTTGGCCGCCCGCCTGCACGAGCTGGAGCAGGCTCACGCTGAGGTTTCGGCCCTCAACGCCTCACTGCGCCAACGGATCGACGAGGCGACCGAGGCGCTGCGCCAGCGGGTGGCCGAGGCCGAGACAGCCTATGCCCGGCTTCGTCAGGTGCAAGAGCAGCATGACCAATTTGTGCGGATGGTGGCCCATGAGATGGGTGGGGTGCTGACGCCGATCCACGTATCGGCACAGCTGGCTGGGCGCGCCAACCTGCCCGAGGGGAAGCGCGAGGAATACCTCGCGGCGATCATTGGGCAAGCCGACCGCATGGCCCGGCTGGTCGAAGACCTGCGCACGGCGACCGGGCTGAGCACGGGCAGCTTTACCCTGCGCCACGAAGAATTTGATCTGGTAGAGGCGGCCCGTGGTGTCGTCGCCCAGGTGCGCACGACGCTTCCCGAGCGCGAGATCATCTGGGAGACCAAGCTGCAATCCTTACCTATCGAGGGTGACCGGCTACGGATCGAGCAGACCCTTCGCAACCTTCTCGACAATGCGGTAAAGTATTCGACAGAGCAGCGACCCATAGAAGGTAGCCTCACCAGGGATGGTGAGACGGCGGTGATCTCCGTCGCTGACTATGGCGCTGGCATCGCGCCGGAAGACCTGGAGCGCATCTTCGGGGCATTCTATCGCGGCCACAAAGAGGCCGAGAGTGCCCAAGGCAGTGGGCTGGGGCTCTTCATCGCGCGTGGCATCGTCGAAGCCCACGGCGGGAGTCTGGCGGCACGCAACCGTGTTGCCGGCGATCGCGCCCATGGGGCCATCTTTACGCTGACACTCCCACTAACACGACCACACGCCGCCGAGGACGTAGAGAGTTCACGATAGCTGCTCGGGTGGCAAGAGTTGCCGAGTGGCAAGCCTGCGATTATACTGAGCGCAACCCGCTAGCATACGCCATCCCCTGGCAGGGGAGGTCCGAACGATGACCGCAAAGACGAAATCCCGACCAGCTACGATTCTGGGGGGACGCATCCTGGTCGCGGACGATGACCTCGAGATGCGCGCTCAGATTCTGCGTGTGCTCAAGGGAGACGGCCACCAGATAGATTTCGCGGGCACCGCCGCCGAGGTGCTCAGCACGCCGACCCTGCCCGATGCGCAGCGGCCAGACCTGATCCTCCTCTCGATCCAGGCATCGAGTCTGGGCGGCCAGCAAGTGCTCGAGCGCCTCAATGAGCGGCAGTGCACGATCCCGATCATCGTGATGACCGACATTCCCAAGGCGACGATTGTCATTCGCGCGGTGCAGCTCGGCGCGATCGACTATCTGCTCAAGCCCTGCACCGACGAGACGGTGCGGCATATTGTGAAGCGCGCCATTGAGCGGGTGCGCCATGGCGAGATGATCGAGCCATCCGCGCTGCCACCGGCTGATCCCCACGAGACGATGGTGGGCAGCACGCCGGTGATGATCGAGATATTCAAGCTGATCGGCAGTGTCGCGCCCACCAACGCGACGGTGCTCATTACCGGCGAGACAGGGACCGGCAAAGAGCTCGTCGCCGAGGCGCTCCACCACTCGTCACCGCGGCGCGCTGGGCCATTCGTGCGCGTAAACTGTGCCGCACTGCCGGAAACCCTGCTGGAAAGTGAGCTCTTTGGTCATGAGAAGGGCTCATTTACTGGCGCGCTGACCCAGCACAAAGGGCGCTTTGAGATGGCGCACCGGGGTACCATCTTGCTTGACGAGATCGGTGAGCTGACGCTGGGCACGCAGAAAAAGCTGCTGCGCGTGCTGCAAGAGCACGAGTTCGAGCGCGTTGGCAGCACCACGCCGATTCAGGTGGACGTGCGTGTGATCGCCGCCACCCACCGCAATCTGCACGAAGAGGTCAAGCGCGCTCGCTTCCGCGAGGATCTCTTCTACCGGCTCAACGTCGTCGCGATCGATCTGCCCCCGCTGCGCGAGCGTGTCGAAGACATCCCGGCGCTCGTGGCCCATTTCCTGAACATCTATCGCTATAAGCCAACGGTGCCCTCGCGCATTAGTGTCGAAGCACTCAAGTTGCTGGATACCCATCGCTGGCCAGGTAATGTGCGTGAGCTAGAGAACCTGATGCACCGGGCGGTGGTGCTCGCGCAAGGGGGCGCGATCTTACCGGAGCATGTCCGCTTTCATCATGAGACGAACCCGCACATCATCAACGTGGTCGAGCGCGTGAAGGATGGGCTCAACCTTGAAGCGTTCCTGGACGAGGTGCGTCAGCTGGCGATCAAGGAAGCGCTTGATTTTCACGGCGGCGATCGCTACAAGGCGGCCGACCAGCTGGGCGTGAAAGAGGCTGAGCTCGACCCGAAGCCAATACAGGTCAAGCCCTCCGGTCCTGGCATGCGCCCACAGAAGGAAGCGGCCGGCTGAGGCTACTGGTCGTCACTTTGCTGCGCCAGGAGCACACGGCCCAGGTCGGCGGCGGTGATGAGGTATTCATCGCCCACGAAGCGCATGTCAATGAACCCCTGCTCCGCCAGCTCACGCAGATCATCGGTGGCAATCACGTACGGCTTCACCATGCGCTCCAGATCGCTCTCTGGCAGCGAGCCCCACTCACGCAGCTTGCGCAAGATGGCCAGGGTCACAGGCAGCTGATCGTCAATGGCTCGCAATGGCTCGCTCCTTGATCTGCCGCCCGGGCAGGGAAAATATCCTCGTGAGGGCTGTAGGGCGCCCGCGCCTCACCCGCATCCCTCCGCATCGAGCCCATTCTATGCGCATCAGGGTCGCATGGGCAACTGTGGCGGGCCAGCTTCACGAGCACGCACGCTAGCGCGATCCCTTGCGAAGAAGCGAGCGTGTCTGTATACTGCTGACATTATACGCTGCCTGAAGTCTTGCGTATCACCAGCCCCGGCGGTTGATCTTCTCCCCATCAGTCATCCAGGAGCCCTCTGTTGAGACGACGATTCACGACGATGGGAGCCCTGCTGCTCGCCATCCTCGCCAGCCTCGCGCTCGTGCTCGGCCCAGTGCGCGCCGCCATCGGCGCATCGCAGCCGCAGACGCCGCCCGACACCGTGCTTTCCCTGCTCGCGCGTGGCATTCGGCCTCGGCTGCAACCATCCATCGCCCTGCCGGCGGGGTCCACGACAAGCCATGTCAATGCGGCCCGGCATAGCGCCCAGCAGCCACCGTTCCAGACGGTCACGACTGCGGATGGCATGCTGATCGTGCATTACTACTACCTCGATCAGGCTGGCGCCGCTGGCCTGCTGTCCATCGCGCAGCGTGATATGGACGCTGATGAGGCGCACACAGGCCTGAAGCTCGTGAAGCAGGCCAATGTCTACGTCTACAACTCGCGCAGCGACTTTCTGACGTACGCGAATGTGGCGAACCCTCAGATCACCGGGGCCTACACAAACACATCAACGTCGGAGGTCTTCATTCCAGATTATGCCGGCTCCGATTTCGTGTCGGCCCTCGCCCACGAGCTGACGCACGTCTTGCTGCACCAGCAGATCGATGTGGCCAGCCTTGACTATTTCTGGATCTATCCCCTCTGGCTGGATGAAGGCCTGGCCGAGAGCGATGTCTGGCCTGGCGGCGGCTTCGCGCAATACGATGAGGCGACCTTTGCCCAGGCCAGGGCGAATAGCGCCCTGCTCGATATCTTTCACACCTTCGTATGGAGTTATCCCACCAACGTTGATACGGATAATCTGTCCTACGCGGAGGCGCGCAATTTCGTGCTCTTCCTCCGCAACACCTATGGGCAGCCGGCGCTCTCGACGTTCATCAAGCACCTCGATAACGCGGATATCAACTATGCCAGCGCAGTTGGCTTCGGGCATGACATCCTCACGGTGCAGAACCAATGGCGCGCACAAGTCGGGCTGGCGCAGGTGGATCACCCTGCCGTGCCGAAGCCGACCGAGCCGACGCCAGCCGCCTTCACGCTGAGCGCGGCCCCCGCTAGCAACGTCACCCTGCACCCGTTTGCGGTGAGCGGCGGTGACGCCCAGGTATCCGGTGCGCTCATCGTCGCGGGCTTTGCGCTTGGCGCGCTGCTCCTGCTGCTGGGCACGCAGGAGCTCATCCTCCTGGCAGTGAGGAGACGGCGGGCCCGCAAGCTCGCCGCGCACGCGACTGATGGGTCGCCAACGCCTCCGGTTGTGGCGACATCGCGGGCGCATCGGGTGCGGATCATCTCGCTGATGCTGGTGCCGGCGCTGGCCCTGGCGGCGGGGTTGGTCACCGCGAAGGTGGACCCCAGCCTCGACTGGCTGCATCCCTTCCTCGGGGCGGGCATCGCCACGCTCATTGGGGTCGTGCTCGCCACCGTCTATCTCGTGCTGGCGCTGCGTCGCCCGGCCTCTTGGACCTCATTCGTCACTGCCATGGTCGTGCTCGTGCTGGCTGGTGGCGCGGCGCTCTTCGCAGGCCGGATGGCTGTGAAGGCTGAGGGCCAGAGCTATTTCGACACCGGAGCCTATGCTCTGGCCGACGCGCGGCTGCGCGAGGGTGGTGCGCCGTCTGCCCAGCTGGGCAGGGTACACCTCGCCTGGGCAAATAGCGACTTCGGTAGCGGAGCCTATGATGACGCGGCGAAGCACTTTCGCGTGGCCCTGCGCCTGCTGCCAAAGGGCAGCGATCACGACCAGGCAAACGATTCGCTCAAGGCGAGCGTGGCAAATTGGGGAGCCGGCCTGCGCGCCGCGCAGCAGTTCCCTGAGGCGATCAAAGTCTATGGTGACAATGAGAAAGCCGGCCAGTGCGACAAGGTCTGCATGACTACATTCGACACGGCGCGCGGACTCACCTACCTCGCCTGGGCGCGCCACCTGATCATCACAGGGCATAGCGCCGACGCCATCACGCAGCTGACCGTGATGACGCGCGATGTTCCGGCGGGGCCCGAAGTGGCTAACGCGAAACTGGTGCTCGACAACGCGACGAGCCCATTCGCGGGGCTGAAGTCCGCTGCCACGCCAGAGACGGTGAGCGCGCGTGATCTGCTGATCTTGCTGGTCGCCACACAGCATGCCAACGATGACCAAGGGCAAGCCGCTGCCGCATACCCTGTCGAGGTCACCGGGTCGATCGCGAGCACCATTGTGCGGGTCACGCCAGAGCACATGCTGTTCCTGGCCTTCGCGAGCGATGCGGATGCCCGGGCGTTCATCCATGGCCTGCGCACTGGCACCACCTGGGACGGTGATCCCTCGCTTTTCCGCATCATCGGACACGCCGACGCGAAGAACAATTTTACAGCCTGGCTGCCAGCGGGCTATTCATACGTGCCGATCTGGGAGACGATTGGGCCAAACGGTGATCTCGGCTACTTCTACTCCTCAGGCACAGCGTATGCCATCCCTCCGTTCAGCCCGCCAATAGATTTCGGCGAGCTCTCCAGCTCCTAGGCTCACCGGCTCCGGTGGCGTCACTCTCAGGCAGGGGTGGCGCCATCGCTGTCTTCTCGCCCTTGCAACCGATACAGGCCTTTGGTAGTATCATAAGTGAATGATATTCATTCATTTTGAGAGTGAGGGCCTCTGCCGTGCCGCGACCCGCTGATCCCGTCAAGCGTGAGGCCATCTTGCGCGCCGCCCGCGCCATCTTTGTGGAGCGTGGCTACGAGAGCGCTCGCATGGCCGAGATCGCGGAGCGCGCGGGTGTGGCGACCGGGACGATCTATCTCTATTTCCAGGGGAAAGAAGAGCTCGTCATCGCCCTGGTGGAGGCGTTCCTCACCCGCATCGCCGAGCGCGTCGCGCCGCTCTTCGAGCTGCCAGACATCAGCGAGGCCATCGAGCGGGCGGTGCGCACCACTATCGAGCTGTCGGAGAGTGAGGCGGATCTGCTGCGCCTGGCGCGCCTGCAAGTGGGACTGGGCCGGCGCGACCGGCAGCACCGTGTGCCCGCGCGCGACCGGCTCACCGACGGGCTGGCCACCATGCTGCGGGTGCGCATGGATCGCGGTGAGGTGCGTCCCTATGACCCTGAGGCCCTCGCGGAGCTGATTACCGCGCTGGTGGAATGGGTGGATGAAGTCTGCTTGATCTCTGGCGCACGCGATCTGCGGCGCTATGAAGCCACTCTGGTGACACTGCTCAGGCACGCGCTCGTGCCCGACGCGTCCGGTGACCGAAAGGAATCTCACCAATGACGACCGCGGCTATTCCCGCATCCTCGATTCCGCATATCAAGGGCATGCCATTCCTGGGCAATCTCTCGGAGTTCCGCTCTGAGCGGCTCGACCTGCTCACCCGTGTGGCGCAGGAGTGTGGCGATATCGGCGCATTCGGCATTGGGCCGCGCACGGTCTATCTGGCCAACAGCCCGGAGCTGGCAAAGGCTGTCTATGTTGACCACGCCTACGACTTCGAGAAGACGGCCAATCTGCGGGTGCACACCCGCCGGCTCCTGGGCAATGGCCTGCTGACGAGCGAGATGGAGTTCCACAAGAAGCAGCGCAAGCTGGTGGCCCCGGCCCTCTCGTATAAGCGGGTGATCGGCTACGCTGATGTGATGGCTGCCTATGGCGAGCGCCTGCACATGACCTGGACCGATGGCGAGACAGTGGATGTTGGCCAGGAGATGATGCGCCTGACGCTGGGCATCGTCGGCAAGACCCTCTTTGATGCGGATGTGCTGGAAGAGGCGGATGAGCTGGGCGAGGCGCTCACGGTCGCCATGCGTCAGGCCAACGCAAGCTTTGGCTCGCTGGTGCACCTGCCGCAAGACTGGCCGACCCCGCGCAATCGCCGCGCCAAGGAGGCCGCCGAGCGCCTGGACGAGACGATCTATCGCATCATCGCGCAGCACCGCGCCTCAGGCGAGGATAAGGGTGACCTGCTCTCGATGCTGCTCGCCTCGCAGGATGAAGACGGCTCGTTCATGAGCGACCAGCAGGTGCGCGACGAGTCAATGACGCTTTTCCTGGCGGGGCACGAGACCACCGCAAATGCGCTCGCGTGGGCCTGGTATCTGCTCAGCCGTAACCCCGAGATCTACGCCCGCCTGCGCGCCGAGGTGGATGCCGTGCTCGCCGGGCGGACGCCAACCCATGCCGACCTTGCCAGCTTGCCCTATTCGCTTCAGGTGTTCAAGGAGGCGCTACGCATCTATCCACCGGCCTATCTGACAGGTCGCGTCACCGTGCGCGAGGTCGAGATCGAAGGCTATACCTTGCCTGTGGACACCGTCGTGCTGGTCAGCCCGTATACCATGCATCGCCGCCCCGACCTCTTCCCAGAGCCAGAGCGCTTCGACCCCGAGCGCTTCTCAGCCGAGAACGAGGCCAAGCTGCCCAAGCATGCGTTCATCCCGTTTGGCGGTGGGCCGCGCATCTGCATCGGCAACCATTTCGCGCTGATGGAGGGGCAGATCCTGCTGGCGACGCTGGCGCAGCGGGTGCGCTTCGATCTGGCGCCCGGCCAGGAGGTCGAGCCGGAGCCGCTCATCACACTGCGGCCAAAGCATGGCATCCAGATGCGGGTGACCCGCCGCTAAGCGTGTTACCTTCACCCAGTCCCCTCTCCCGCAGGAAAGGGGAGCCCAGAGCAGGTGGCTCAGCTTCCGTCCCTCCTGTGGGGGCGTAAGCTAGGAGGTTGCCCGGTTTATCGCCGTGCGCTATGACATGCGCCAGCCCCTCCAACGAGCAGTGGTCCGTCGAAGGGGCTGGCACTATGGGAGACATGCCACACTCGGGTGTCATCGAGTGCCGCACTAAGGGCGCTTGCTCCAGGGTCAGCTGGATTTTCCAGCACCCAGTCCTGTCGCGTAGAAGGTGTCAGGGAGTCCATTACGCCCATCGCCCCAGACGGCCAGGATGCGATTGCCAGCGCTCGTGCTGCCGATGTAATCCCCGAAGTTGGGGGTGACATTGCTCACCGCGGTACACCAGTTCGAGGTGGCCGTGCTGAGCTGCATAGGCGTGCCGAACGTCGTGCCATCGGTGGACTGCACCCAGAAGGTGTTGACGAGTGAGTTTGCCGTGCCGGCTCGTCGCAGTGTCTTGCCTCCACTGAGCGCGGCGAGGCGCACGATGCAGAACGGGTTGGACGTGGTCGCCGTCTCCTGGCTCTCCAGATAGACGACATCCACCGTGCCGCCCGGCTCGACGCTTACTACTGGCCAGAAGCGCTTGACCCCCTGAGCCGGCTCCGACCCTGCGAGCGCCGTCGGCGTGCTCCAGGTTGCGCCATGGTCGTCCGAGAATGTGACGTAGACCTGCGACGAGGTGAGCCGCTGGTCAAGACAGACGGAGTTCGCGGGCGCCGTGGCTGGGCAGGCAATAACCGGCGGCGCTGTCACTGGGGCGTTAGCGCTGTAGAAGACGTCATACACGCGACCGGCTTGTGGCCCAGTTGTGGCGGCCGCAATACGTGGGTGATCGTTGAGGCGATTGCGGTTATAGCCGACCGGCGGATTCTGGCGCATGGAGTTGGTTGTACCGACAACCACTGGGGCGCCGAATGTCACTCCGCCGTCCAGCGAGGTAGCCACCACGATTTTCGCGCCGGTGGAAACGCCATCGCCGAGGAGGGGACCGACTGACCACGTCACATAGACCTCGCCGCGCGGCCCGATGGTCGCGTTCGAGCTCTGCTGCAGGATCCCCGTCTGGCCGCAGGCGGGGTTAGTCGGATCAGTGATGGTGGTCAGGTCTGGGCCAACGACCACTGGGCCTTGCCAGGTCGTGCCACCATCATGGCTGTGCCAGACCTCGATCTGGCCGAAGCCGCCACCCGGCACATTACAGACCTTCTTGAAGTTGGTGACGGTTGCGTAGACGGCTCCGCTACCATCCTTCGCCGCGACGATGGACTCCTTGTCGTAGGAATCGCCGGCACTGGGTGGCGCCATCGTCTGCACGTCCGACCAGGCGAAGCCACCAGTGCTATCGAAGTGGCCCCGGTGGACGCTGACGCCTAGATCCGCTCCGGTGTTGTAGTCCACGGACAGGTTGGCGTAGTAGAATGTCGCGTTGTCCAGCCCGCCGCGGTCGAGCCAGGGGTCGCCACGAGTGAAGACCACATGACCACCGAAGCTCAGCAAAGGCGGGGCGCCACCGTCGGCCCAGGTGCCCCCACCGTTGCTGGAGAAAGCGTAGCCAGAGAGTCCACTGGGTGTCTGTGGCGTGCAGGCCGCACCAAAGGGCTTGCCGCAGAAACCCTGTGCGTCGTTGAAGCCAGCAACTATAAGCTGGCCATCGTCCGTGGAGGCGATGGAGGTCTCACTGCGTCCAAACAGGCCGTTGGGAAAGCCCTGCTGCGGAGCATTGACGCGCACATTGGGACCGATGCGCGGGGGGTTCCCAGTGCCGGTCGGGCTGCTTGGGCCGGGTGGGAAGGCACCTCCGTCTACCGTCAGCGCCGAGGTATCTTGGTGGGAGTCGAGAATCGCCGCTAGATCGCCGTCGTCAGCTTGCGCTACGTGCGGAGCGCGCACGACTACTGCCGTGAGCGCCAGCAGGACAGGTAGCGCTACAAGAGCAATTCGCTTCAACTTGCGCATGTAACCCTCCGAAAGGCTGTACCAATCGCGCTATCAGTTTTAGCGTTCCCTGAAGGGGGAGCAGCTTGTTGATCTCTGCGAGAGCCGCTATCCTCCTTTCTCACCGTCACATCTCTATACTCAACCCCACCTCACTTTCCCATTGCCTCGGCATCAGAGTTCAACGCGGTGATGTTACTCCGCTTGGTGGGCGAATGCAATACGGCGCAGTGAGTCGCTTTGCCAGTCAGGAATATTCGGCGCATGCGCGACGATCGCGAGTAAGAACCCTTGGGTATCGACGAAGGTATGACGCGTGCGCCCAGCACGCATTTTGCCGCGTCTTACTACCTCATTCATGCGTGAGAGGGACGAACCGGCACCGCGGGGTAGGTCCGCGCTCGCAGCTCTCCCGCAGTGGTAGACCAGCCACATCGCTGACAAAGGTTTCGGCCAGACGGCAGACTTCGGGATGATTGGGCACAAGAGCCGCCAAAGGACAGCTGTAGCCCTGGATGACGA
The DNA here is from genome assembly GCA_036391335.1 of Ktedonobacterales bacterium. Lineage (GTDB taxonomy): Bacteria > Chloroflexota > Ktedonobacteria > Ktedonobacterales > JADMIN01 > DASWAC01. Next base: position 3,108 of record DASWAC010000053.1, on the reverse strand, counting down.
GCTGATCATCATGCCGTTCCAGCTCGGCAAGACCGCCCAGCTGATTGAGGGCGGTGACAGCGTTCTCAAGCCGAGCGGTGAGAGGACCATTGGGGGCAGGATAGCGACTCGCCAGGTGGCTACCACTAGCGCGGAGTAGGGCTTCAGCAACATGTGGCGCAAGGTGCGCCTGAAGCTCACCTAAAACCTCATCAAGCACTTCGGCGTACGGCCTTGGGAAGAGGTACTCCGCCTCAGGGGTAAGCCCGTAGGTAAAGGCTGGCTTCCCACTCTTCCCACTCCGGCGGACGCCAATATGGCGCACAATCCCGTCGCGTTCGAGTGTCGCAAGGTGCGCGCGAACGGCGTTGTCAGTAAGCTGTAGCGCAGTGGCCAGATCCTCCACCGTCTGTGTATCCCGGCGCAAGGAGGCAATCACCCGGCCGCGCGTGCTGCCGAGAAAGCGCTCGTTCCAGGGCACTGGCATAGGCCGCTCGTTTCAGGTCTCAGCTGCTCACTGCATTGCGCAGGCAACGGTCTACAAGAGGAAAGCGCACGACGTCTATTCGAATAATAGGCGCCAGATCACAAGTTGTCAAATAAATACAATAATAACTTGACAAACTATTTGAATCCTAGTATAGGTTTATTCAGCCAGCGCCCGAATGCGCTGTTACCCGCCGCTGTTTCCCCGAATCGGTGGGCAAGATCTCGAGCCAGGGGAGAAGCACCCGTTCACAGGCTGGCCGCGAGGAGTCCTCGGTCCAGCCAAGACGCAGACCCACAGGAGGGCAAAGTCATGGCAGAGCCAACACTGTATGAGCGTCTCGGCGGCATCTTCGCCATCGCCGCCGTCGTCGACAACTTCAGCGACCGACTCCTGAAGAACCAAAAGATCACCGAGGCGAACCCTGAGCTGCACGAATGGCATACAGTGACATACGCCGGGCGGCTGCCGGGCCTCAAGTGGCTAAGAACCTTGTGGCTCGCCTCTTTAGCGGGAGGGCCATTTCAGTACACCGGCAGAGAGCTGCGCGATGCCCATTTCGACCTGAAGATCTCACCCGCCGTATTCGATGAAGTCGCCGCGGAGCTTAGCCTCACCCTGGATCATTTCAAGGTGCCCGAGCGCGAGAAGGGGGAAGTGCTGGCCGCCTTCGGTGGATGGAAGGGTGAAGTCACGGCTGGCACTGAGCCTGGGGCGGTCAATTGGCGCCGTTGGCATTGAGTCGCGCGTGAGTCCGATCGCGAGTCATACGGTGAACGTCCCTTGATCCACTCTGCCTGGTGGCCGCGCGCCTCAGAAAACACCATGCTCCTCGGCGGATCTCGCATTCTCTGCGGCCGCTATGCTATCCGATGTCTTGGGCCACTAAGCGATGTCCTATGGATGCAGCCGCAGCGCTAGTCTTCCTCCGCCGGCGGAGTCATCCGCGAGGTGAGCACTGGATGGATCGTCTCGATGGGGATGGCGAATAGCGATGGCTGCATGGGGTTGTCGAACAGGCTGGCGAAGTCGTCGGGAGTGAAGGCGCGCGCCAGCCGCGCGGCGAAGGTCTCGCGTAGCACTCGGATGTAGTGGGTCGAGTCGTAATCGCGCGGATCGTCGCTCGGCTCGCCATCTTCGCTGGTCTGCAGCAGCGCCGGCTGGCCGCCCGTCGCCCGGTAGACACGCACCTGCTCACCTTGCTCCCACTTCGTTCTGCCGCTGGCGAGCATGGCCTCATAGGGCGCCTCGCGACGTGCGCCTCGGGTGGCCAGATAGCGTGAGGGTGTCTTGCTCAGCCGCACGCGAGCGGCCACCAGATGGGTCGCGAGCGTTCGCCGGTGTAAGGCGTCGGCCATGGCGAGATACGCGCGCCGCACGCCGGGGATGTTGCCGGTCAGCAGGGAGGCGATTGCCTGGCGCAGAAAGACCTCGCCGAACGGCTCAGCGCGGCTGGAGTGAAAGGCTACCCCGCGTAAGGTGAGCATGCCATCCCAGGCGAGCAGGGCATAGTTCTTTGGCTCGTGCGAGAGCATCGCGGCATAGCGCCCCTCGAATTCCAGCCGGACGAGCGGGGGCAGCAATGTCGCCACCTCAGCGACGATCCGCCGTTCGTCCGTTTCGCTCCAGCCTTCGGGCACGGCAAAATAGACTCCGTCAGTATCGCCTTCAAGCAGCGTCGCCCCGCGCGCTGCCAGCTCGCGGCAGAGCAATCCCAACACTTCACGTCCACGCCGGGTGACCTCGTTGGCGGCGTGGACATCAGCGAAGCGCGTCAGCCCGGTGGCGCCCATGTAGCCGTATGCCGAGTTGACTAGGATCTTCATCGCGGCAGACAGCGCCTCGTCGGTATGGCGCTCCGGGGAGCCACGCGCCGCCGCTTTGGCGCGTTCCTTGGCCGCCAGCCGCTGCTCCACCAGGCGGTCCACAATTGCCAGCAATGCGCCGAGCCGGTCACCGGCTGGGCCGATGCGATACTGGCGCATGAGCGAGGGGTACAGGCTGGAGACGTCAGCTTTGACGACGTGGTTGGCCACGCCAGCGGCGAAGAGATAGAGCGCCGCGCCGCTATGCTGGGTGCCGTCGCTGACTGCTCGCGCTGGAATCGCCGCGCCAGCCCGCAGATAGGCGCGCACGAGCAACGGATCGAGCACGCCGGTCGCCGGGCCAGCGTCCGCCAGCCGCTCGTAGCGCCGGGGAGCCATCCGCGCCAGGGCGAATGCCGCGCCGCCCAGGAGACGCGCCACCCCGTCGGCCTCGTTAACGTCATCCAGCGCATAACGACGCACGCGCTCAGGGTCGGCCAACCAGGTGGTGTAGACCTGTGCGCCCGCGACGTACTCGCGGTCGGGGTTGGCCAGCCCGAAGTGGCGCGCCACCGCTTTGAGTCCGTGGCCGGGGAGGTCGCGCGCGGAGAAATCGTATCGCCGCACCGCATCGAGGGTATCAATCAGCTCGCGGCCCGGCACGGTGTAGCGTCCCCGCGCCTCCTCACGCTCGCCGGGGCCAGCCTCGTCGCTGCGCCAGGGGCCATAGCCGCGCGAGGCTGGACGCCTGCGCATGCCGCCGCCCAATCGGCCAATCGCCAGCGTGACGCCCAGCAGCTCGGCGCGGCGGGCGAGGAACGGCAGGTCGAAGCCATG
>DASWAC010000052.1:0-4601 GCA_036391335.1 Ktedonobacterales bacterium | reverse complement strand
TGGCTGTGTTGGTGAGCGCTTCCTGAACGATGCGATAGAGCGCGGTCTCCATCTCAGGCGGTAAGCGATCTTTCAGGCCATTGACACAGAGATCCACCGCAATATCCGTATTCTCTTGATACCATTTCACATATGAGCGCAAGGCTGGCACCAAGCCAAACTCGTCGAGCGCGCTCGGGCGCAGATCGATGCTCAGGCTGCGGACGGCGCGAAGCGTCTGGTGGGCCAGTGCCCGAGTCTCCGCTACCCGCGCGCGGGCATCGTCGGACTGCACCGAGTTCTCCAGCATACGCAAGCTGATGAGCAGCGTCGTCAGCACCTGGCTCGTCTCGTCGTGCAGCTCGCGGGCGATGCGCTTGCGCTCCTGTTCCTGCGCCTGCAAGATCTGCGAGGCGCGCGAGCGGCCGAGGTCGTCGAGCGCGGTCACCATCGTATTGAATGCCTCCGCCAGCGCATCGGCATCGGGGTCCTGCCCCGTCACGGGAGCCTTTCGTCTCAGGTCGCCACGCTGCACCTGCTCCATCATCTCGCGCACCTGTGAGAGCGGGAAGAGCATGAGCTTGAGCAGGACCCAATTGATGGCCACACTGGCCAGCAGGCCGGTCAGCACAAAGAGCACGAGAATGACCGGTCGCGCCGTGTCGCGCAGCTGAGTGGCGAGCGATGTGCCTATGGTCGCACCGAGGAGGATGACGACGCCATTCGCGATGAGCACGCGATAGAGGAGGGGAAGCAGTAGGACGCGGCGCACCAGCCGAAGCTTCAGCCACCAAGTGACCTCGCGCGGTGATGGCTGGGCGACATGAGATACCTTCATAGCGATGCCCCTTCCTCTCTCATTGTATCCGCAGCGGGAATGGGGCGTCAAAGCGAGGCCAGACAGGCAGCGGGATTTTAGCCCTCCAGGGCGGCACGCAGCCGCTCATCGAGAGGAACTGCCCGCTGCGTGGCCATATCCATGCTCACGATGGTCATCTTGCCTTTCGCCAGCGCCGGCGCGTCGCTGCCAGCCCCACTGGCCCATGCGGTGAAGAGCACCGTCCACGAGGTGCGACCCACCGAGCCAACGCGCGCCTCGATGTCTATCTCGTCATCGAATCTGATCGCGCCGATAAAATCAGCCTCCACATGCACCCGTGGGAACGCCTGCTGCAGCAGCTCGCTGGCATAGGGCATCTTGATTGCGCGCATTAGGCCGTGCTCAGCCAGCTCCCAATAGCGCATCATCGCCGTGTAATGAATGCGGTTGCTACTGTCCACGTCCACAAAGGGCACGCGCACATGAATCATGGCTGAGGCAGGCATCTAGCTTCCTTCCATAGTGTCACTGGGCATGGGGCTCTCGCCGGGTGCGTGCTGTGGTCGCCGCCTGCGCCGCTGGGCGCGCCTGGCCTCTTCGGCGGCCTTGAGGCGTGGCACCCAGGTGGCCACGTAGAGAAACGATAGCGCGAAGACGATCACGGTGATGATGAGTGGGAGTGGCAGGTCCAGTGTCGAGCCGCCCACGCGCACTGGGACGGTGATGAGCGCCGCCACCACCGCCAGCACGCCAAAGATCGCGATCGTCGCGCCGGGGATCACCGCGCCGCCCGGGATGCGAAAGCTGCGCGGACTCTCAGGCTGCCGCCGTCGCAGCCGCAACACACACAGCCCGGCAATGGCATAGATGAGCGCTTCGAGCACGGCGCCCACGGCGATCAGCACCTGATAGGCGCTCGTCAGCGCCACGATGACCGCGATTACTCCCGATGAGATGGTCAGTGCCAGCACGGCCACCCAGGGCACCACGTGAGCATAGCTCAGACGAGCGAACGCCTCCGGCAGCGTGGCGTCGCGAGCGGCGGCATAGATAAAGCGCGAGGCCGTGGCAAAGCCGCCGTTGAAGGTCATCACACCGGTGAAAAGAGTAGCGATCAGCATCCAGAGCGCCCCGGCCGTGCCAAGCGCCTGGTAGCCGAGGAACATCTGCGGCACATTGCTGCACAGCACGCTCGGTGAGCCGATATGCTGGCACAGATGCTCGATGCCCACCACGTGGGTGGTGGCCACAGTGAAAAGCGCATAGGAGACGAAGAGCAGGCCAAGCGCCACGAACATGCCGCGTGGAATCTGGCGGGTATCGCTGGTCTCCTCAGCGAGTGGCGTCACCCACTCGAATGCGGAGAAGACGAAGACGCCCACCGCGACTGCTTGCACGAAATTCACCGGCTGGCTAAACGCGTTGAATGGCTGCGTGAGGTGAAAGCCATCACGGCTGAGGGCGATCACCGAGATGATGGCCAAAGAGATGAGCAGGGCGTATGTCGTCACATCCTGCACCAGGCCCGCGATGCGAATGCCCAGCAGATTCGCGACAGCCGCCACCGCGAGCAGCGCGAAGATCCAGAGATAGGTATCGACAGTAGGATTCTCGAGCGCGCCGCCATGCCGGTAGCAGCCATTCGAAAAGCAGCTGATGGCACTGGCGACGACGTAGCTATCCGCAGCGATCACCGCGACGATGGTGAGCAGGTAGCCAAATGAGACCGTGAGTGAGAAGCGCTCGCCGAAAGCCGCGCGGATATATTGCCGGATGGCGGCAGCTGTGGGGTAGAGGGCGTTTAGCTCGGAGAAGCAGAATGCCGCGAGCAGCGCCAGTCCCCCGGCCACCAGCAGCGCGATCCACGCGGAGTCCCCCGCCAGGAACGACGCCATCTGGATGCACGCGAGCAGGCTGATGGCCGCATAGGCCAGCCCGGTGCTGGTCGAGACGACGGTGCGAAACGGCAGCACCCGGCGCAGACGCGAGGTCATCTCTCCCTGAGTCACTGTGACGCCTCCCACCGGCGAGAGCTTGGTCCCACCACCACAACACGAACATCGCATCAGGCGTAACACATGGTATGCGCGAGCCGGACGGCGCACGCTCCATAGTCTTGATGTGCTATGGTACTCAATGCGACGACGTCTGTCTACTGTGACGGCGCATCGCAGCATCCGCGCTGAAAAGGCTCGGCTCCCCGTCACGCGGGGCTTTGACAGCCACGAGTGGCCATGCTATGCTGCGGCGCGGATAATGTGTGCCTGGCGGTGCGATGTGCCAGTGTTTCTTCTTCGAGGAGCCGTAGGCGTATGGTGAATATGAACGTGACCATTCGGCGGCTGAGCTCGCTTTTCATCATTCTCCTGCTTTTCATCAGCGGCGTCGCGGCCTATGTGCAGATAGTAAACCAGGCGTTCATCAATGGGCCGGTGCTGGCGCAAGGGGACTTCGATCCGCGCCGCTGCCCGCCAAACGACGCGCCACTTCGTGGCCGCATCTATGATCGCAACGGCACCTTGCTCGCGGAATCCGTCCCTGATCCCAAGGCCATCTGCGGCTACACTCGCAAATATTCCGAGCCGTCGCTCGCGCCCCTCATCGGCTATTTCAGCTATCGCTATGGCACCGCGGGCATCGAGCGCACGTTCAATAAGCAGCTCTCCGGCGTCGACCAGGGAAACAATACCTCCGCGGTAGACGACGCGAAGAGCAAGATCCTCCGCAAGCCCCGCTATGGGCAAGACATCACCCTGACGATCGACGTGAAGCTGCAGCAGGCGGTGAACAAGATCTACGACACCCACGCCAGCGGCGGCGTGTGCCAGCCCAACGGGACGACTCCGCCGGGCAGCATCATCGTGGAGAAGCCAGACACCGGCGAGATCCTGGCGATGGTCAGCCGCCCCTTCTTCGATCCGAACAAGATCGACCAGACTGATTATTTCGCTCAGCTACAAAATGACCCGGGCAAGCCATTGCTGAATCACGCGACGCAGGCGGTCTATGCGCCTGGCTCGACTTTCAAGACGGTCACGATGATCGGCGGGCTCGAGGCGGGAACGACCTCGCTCGATAAGCAGTTTAGCCAGGACGAGGCGGTCAACTACGTCATCAATGGCGAACCCATCAACTGGGATGACTACCTCCACGGCTATCCTTCCGATCTGCAGTTTCCGATGACCCTCGAGCAGGGCTATGCCTATAGCGATAACGTGGCCTTCGCTCGCGAGGCGGTTACCCTCGGCAAGGACAAGTGGCTCAGCACCGTGCGGAAGTTTGGCATCCAGACCCCTGGAACGGATTCCGACACCGTCCCGTTTGACGGGCCCTATGCGCCTAGCACTGCGTACTCCGCGGTCACGAATGGGAAGCCGACGGACTTCAGTCAGAACCTGCTGGCGGAGAGTGGCTTTGGCCAGGGCCAGCTGCTCATCTCGCCGCTGACGATGGCCTCGGTGGTGAGCGCTGTGGCCGCGAACGGCAAGCTCTATATCCCTCATGTGGTTGGAAAGACGCAGCCACACAGCTTGGACGCGATTGTCGCCCAGCCGCAGCTCTTTGGCGGCGATCAGATCTTCTCCGCTGACACGGCGTCGAAGGTGCGCCAGGCCATGTGGTCGGTCACGAGCTATGGCACGGCCTCGACCGTCTTCCACAATGGCATCCATCTGGCCGACTCGCCCGTCAAGGAGGGCGGCAAGACGGGAACCGCTCAGCTCGAAAACGGGCTGCCCCACACCTGGTGGATCTCGCTCGCGCCGGATGACCAGGCTCCAGGCGGGAGCGCAGCCCAGCTGGC
>DASWAC010000051.1:0-3691 GCA_036391335.1 Ktedonobacterales bacterium | reverse complement strand
GGTCGCCACCTTCTTCGCGGCAGAGACAGCGTAGCTAAGATTTACCGCAAGCTGGTCCAGAAATTGCGCCTCGCGCTATGTCTCCAGGGCTACACGTCCAAAGATCGGGTATGACATCTCAAGCGCACGCACATCAGCCATACCGCTCAGTCCTCGCCTGCTGTTCTCCCTTCATGCTCTCATACACTCCTCCAACACTTCGCTAACAACCCGCCAACACTCCGCGCCGTAGACTTATATGTGTAGACACGGCGGATTCTTCTACACACTATTGGCGAGGTGATAGCTGCAACCCGCCGGGCACTCTCACGTAAAATGTTGTAGGTGGACGACATGGATATACACAATTCTTCGGAGGAGTGGACCATCCTGTACCACTTTGTCTGGCAGCCAATGCGTTCAAAGGCGTGCCTGACAGACGAGGTGCAGTCCCGCCTGCGCGGATTGGTCGAGGAGCATCGCGACGAGCTCGCGTTTCGACCGGTGCGGCTCATCATTCTGCCAGATCGTGTGTATCTGGCGGCTGAGGCCCCACCCACGATGGCTCCCCATAGCATCATCTGCCAGGTGAAGGCGATCACCTCCCGGGCGCTGCGTGACGAGTTCCCCGAGCTCACACGCATCCCCACCCTCTGGACACGCGCCTATCTGGTCGTGGCCGGAGAGACTATCTCGGCAGAGGAGGTTCTCGAGCGATTTCAGGCGCTGATGCCGCCACGCAGGCCGCGTGGGCGGCCCCGCAGGGAACCGTCGGACCACGTCTAGGCGGGGAATGAGCCAGGAAGGCTGAGGAGGAATTCGTACATGGAAATTTGCGAGCGCTGCGAGATCAATCCAGCCCAGGTGCGCATTGATTCACTGCGCGATGGGAAGCGCGAGCGTCACTTATATTGCCGCAAGTGCGCCGACGAGCTGATGGGCGCGAATAACGACGAGCTCGACGCGGCGACACCGAGTGGCTTCGGGAGCTTCTTCCCGCAGCTCTTTGGCGCCACCGCTGATGGCGAGCCTGGCATGGGCGCACGGACCCCACGGGGCACCGCGACCGCTCAGCGCCAGCGCAAGCAGAGCAAGACCCCCACGCTCGACCAGTTTGGGCGTGATCTCACCGCTGACGCGCGCGATGGCAAGCTGGATCCGGCCTCAGGCCGTGACCGCGAGATTCGTCGTGTGATGACGGTGCTGGGTCGCCGCCAGAAGAATAATCCGGTGCTGATCGGCGAGCCGGGCGTCGGCAAGACGGCCATCGTCGAGGGCATCGCCCGCCGCGTGGTGGAGGGCAACGTGCCCGCGACCCTGCGCGACGTGCGCATCGTCTCACTCAGCATCGGCAACATGCTGGCCGGCGCGATGTATCGCGGCCAGTTCGAGGAGCGCGTGCGCAGCCTGATCGAAGAGGTGCGTCGCACGCCGGACGTCATCCTCTTCATTGACGAGCTGCATGCGGTCGTCGGCGCGGGCGCGTCTGAGGGCGCGGTCGGCGCGGCTGACCTGATGAAGCCTGCTCTGGCGCGTGGCGAGCTGCGTGTCATCGGCGCGACCACCCTTGATGAATATCGCAAAGACATCGAGAAGGATGCCGCGCTCGAGCGCCGGTTCCAGCCGGTGCTGGTGAATGAGCCCTCCGTCGAGGAGGCGATCACCATGCTGCAGACGGTGCGCGACCACTACGAGCGCCATCACGGCGTGAAGATCAGCGACGACGCGCTCGATGCGTCCGTCAAGCTCTCGGACCGCTACATCAATGATCGGTTCCTGCCTGACAAGGCGATCGACGTGATGGATGAGGCGGCGTCGAGCCTGCGCCTGGATGCGATGGAGCGCGGGCTGCTGGGTCCTGACGCGGTGAATGCTCTGGAGCGTGCGCTGACCAAGTTGCAGGCCGAAAAGGAGCAGGCCGCCCTCGCTGAGGACTATGAGCGGGCCGCGACCCTGCGCCAGAGTGAGCTGAAGCTGCAGGAAAAGCTGGACGAGGCCAAAGGCTCGTCAGCCGAGGCTGCGGCGCTCACTGTGACGCCGATCCATATCGCGCAGGTGGTCGAGCTGTGGACAGGCGTGCCGGTCACGCAGATGGTGGAATCTGAGCGGCAGAATCTGCTGCACCTGGAGACCGACCTGCACCAGCGGGTCGTCGGTCAGGAGGAAGCCGTCAGCGCGGTGGCGCGCGCCATTCGCCGGTCGCGTGCGGGCCTGAAGGACCCCAACCGGCCCATCGGGTCGTTCCTCTTCATGGGGCCGACTGGCGTGGGCAAGACCGAGCTGGCCAAGGCGCTGGCTGCGACGATGTTCGGCAGTGAAGAGGCGATCATCCGTCTCGACATGTCGGAGTACATGGAGGGGCACACAGTCTCGCGGCTCTTCGGCAGCCCCCCGGGCTATGTCGGCTACGATGAGGGTGGCCAGCTCACCGAGCAGGTGCGCCGCCGGCCCTATAGCGTGGTGCTCTTCGACGAGATCGAGAAGGCGCATCCAGAGGTCTTCAACGCGCTGTTGCAGATCCTCGACGATGGCCGCCTGACAGATGGCCAGGGTCGCACCGTGGACTTCAAGAACACGGTCGTGATCATGACCAGTAACGTCGCGGTGCCAGAGCTCAAGCGCGGCAATATCGGCTTCATCGCGCCACATCTCGATGAGGCCGCGGGCGCCGAGGGTGACGAGCGGAAGGCGCGCGCGCTGGAGGGCCTGCGCCGGGCGTTCCGGCCTGAGTTCCTCAACCGCATTGACCAGATCGTGGTCTTCAAGTCGCTCAGCCGCGAGCAGCTGACCCAGATCGTGGACCTGCTGCTGGCCAAGGTCACCAACCGGCTGGCGGAGCAGGGCATCACACTGGAGTTCGGCGATGACCTGCGCGAGCTGCTGCTGCGCGAGGGCTTCGATCCGGAGTATGGCGCGCGGCCGCTGCGCCGGGCGATCCAGACGCTGGTGGATGACGCGCTCGCCGACGCGTTGCTGGCGGGGACGGTCTCCGCCGGGCAGACAGCGCTGATCTCGGTGGCCGACGACAAGGTCGTCATCGGGGCGCGTGGTGAGCCCGCAGTGGTGGTGGCTGCCTAAGGCAGTCGCCGCCAGGCAGGTAGGGCGTATCCTTTCGGGGGTGCGCCCTGTTTTTGCATTCCCGCCACTTTTCCCTGTTACCTCGTGCCAATCTTTCCGACATACTATCAGCGCACCCCGAGGGGACCTCACGCTGAGGGCCGTGAAAGAGGGCAGATGACGGACCGCCACAGGACGAGCGCAACCGATGCGGCAGCCCCGGTGGAAGACGACGAGAGCCTGGCGCGCAAGGCACGCGGAGACGCGGATGCCTTTGCCCAGCTCTATCGCCGCCACGTGGACCGTGTCTATCGTTATCTGCTCGTCCGTCTGGGCGACCAGCACCTCGCGCAGGATGCCACGGCGCAGACTTTTCTGGCGGCGTTGGAGGGCATCCACGCCTATCGGGGCGACGGCGCGTTCGTCGCGTGGCTGCTCGGCATCGCGCGCAACAAAGCCGCCGACGCCTTCCGCCAGCAGCCCACCCTGCCGCTGGAAGCCGCCGCCGAGGTCGCCTCGCCGCAGCCCTCGCCCGAGCATGTGGCCGTCGCGCGCGCGGACCTGGAGCAGGTGACCAGGGCGCTGCGGACGATCGCGCCAGACCGGGCTGAGGCGCTCTCGCTGCGCATCTTCGGCGGGCTCAGCGTCGCCGAGA
>DASWAC010000050.1:0-2806 GCA_036391335.1 Ktedonobacterales bacterium | reverse complement strand
AACGCGATGCCCATGAGGCCGGTGCGAGTAAACTCGACCAGCTCGAGGTAACGCACGTCAGCCAGGCCATAGACGCGAGCGATGCCATCCGCGACGGTCAGCACAGTGCCTACGCTCGTCTTCGCGGCATCGGTGGCAGTGCCATCGAATCCCTGGATACGATCGCGTATCACTCGGGTAATATCATCTGTTATCGCCATTGCGGTTCTCCTCGTGGCCAGCCGCCGGTGCGTCGCTGGCGTTTCCCACCTGACTCGTCGCGGGATGCGTCGTTATGACTGGACTGGCGTCGCGCCATTCTCGCTGGCCGGGCCGCCCTGTATGATCTGCTGGCGCAGCAGCCGCAGCTTGCGTTTCACGCTGCCATCAATGAGCGTATCACCCACACGGATCATCGCGCCGCCCAGGATAGATGGATCCACCTGCTGGTCGAGCAAGATGCGCTTGCCCGTGCTGGCCTCCAGCTGCGAGCGCAAGCCCCGCAACGTGGCGTCATCCATCGGGCGGGCCGTGATGAGGGTGGCATGCTCCTGGTTCAGATGCAGGTCGTTGAGATGCTCATAGTCGCGCACGACCTGCGGGGCGAGCTCGACCTGCTGACGCTCGACCATGAGCAGTGCCAGGCCCAGTGCGTCTTTGCTGACCGTGTTCTCGAGCAGGTCACGCACGACCTGCTCTTTGCGCGCGAAGGCGATGTTGGGCTCATTGAGGATGAAGGCCAAGCGCTTGTCGCCGAAATACGCGCCAATGGTTCGCACATCGGCGAGCCAGCGGTCGTAGCTGTTGGACTCCGTCGCCAGCTCGAAAGCGGCGTCGGCATAGCGACGGGCGGATGTTGCCTTGCTCACGAGAGCTCCTTCGACTGCGCCACCACATCGCCGACCAGCTTGCGGTTAGTGTCGTTATCGAGCGAGGTGCCGATGACCGACTCAGCCGCCTTGATGGCGAGGTCCGCGACCTGCCCGCGCAGCTCCGACTTTGCCTGGCTCACCAGCTGCTCAGTGTTTTTCTGCGCCTGCACGAGGATGTCTTGCGCGCGGTTGTTGGCCTGCGCCTCGATATCCGAGCGCAGCCTCTCGGCGGACTGATTCGCCGCGGCCAGCGTGCGCTGGGACTCCTGCCGGGCCTCTTCGCGCATCTGGGCGACCTGCGCCTGCACCTGAGCCAGCTCCTGGCGGGTCTTTTCCGCGTTCTCCAGACCTTCTTGAATCGTGCGGGCACGGTCGTTGAGCATCTTGGTCATGAAGGGGAATGCCCACCTCTGCAGGACAAACCACACGATCAGGAACGTCAGCAGCTGTGACCCGAAGATCCACGGGTTGATGCCAAGCCCACCCATGGGCTAGCTCCTTTCCCCACGGGGGCGCACATCACGCCCCCACGAGATGCCAATCTCTGGGCTACTTGTTCGCCACGAAGAGGATGAGCAGGGCGACGACGAGGGCGTAAATCGCGATGGCCTCGGCGAACGCCATGGCAAGAATCATGTTCGTGCGAATCGTGCCGGCGGCCTCGGGGTTGCGCCCCATGGCGGCGAGCGCAGGGCCGGCGGCGATGCCGATGCCGATGCCAGGGCCGATGGCGCCCAAACCGATAGCCAGCGCGGCAGCGAGTTGAATATTCATGAGAGAGTCCTCCTCGAGGGGGGCTCCTGGCCCACCCTCACACCGATCACCGGAGACATTCCGGCGCGTCTTCCTGGAACGGCCAGGCCCGCTTGCCAGCGAAACATGATTCCACAGCGGCGCCTACTGGGCCGCCGCGAGCACCTGCTCGGCCTTATCGAGACCCTCCTTGGACACCTCAGCGAGATGATCTTCCTGGGCATCATGCTCGCCGTGCCCGGTCGTGCCGAGCGTGAGGAAGACGAGCGTGAGCATGGCGAAGACGAACGCTTGGATGAAGCCAACGAAGATCTCAAGGAAATAGAAGATGAAGGGCGCGGCCACCGGGATGAGGAAGCTCATCACCAGGAGGAGGACGCCACCCGCGAAGATGTTGCCGAAGAGACGGAAGCCAAACGAGATGATGCGCGCGATCTCGAGGATGACTTCGAGCAAGCCGACGGCGATGCCGATGGGACCCTCTTTGATGGGGAAGTAGCGCCCGAGCTGCTGCTTGAAGCCCAGCATCTTGAAGCCGTAATACTGCGTCACGAGCACCGAGACGATGGCAATGGCGAGGGTAAAGTTCAGGTCACTCGATGGGCTGCGCAGCCAGACAGTCATCTCTTGGGTGCCCACGCCCAGCAGATAGAGCCAGGATGTCCCCCCAACGGGGTGCGAGCCGGGCGCCGGCGAGCCGATGGACTCGATGCCGGGAACGATCTCCCACAGGTTGCTCACGAAGACGTAGAGGAAGATGGCCATCACCCAGGGGAAGAAGATACGCCCTTTCTTAGGGCCAGCGACATCCTCGCAGAGGTTGTCGAACGACTGCACCATATATTCCACGAGATTCTGCACGCCACGAGGCACCATACGCGGCCGGCGGACAGCCACCCAGAAGATGCCAAGCACGACGGCGGCGCTGAGGAGCGCGGTGACCCAGGTGTTGGCCACGGGGAACGGGCCAATGGAGAAGAGGATATCTGGGGCAACCCCAATATGAGGCAGTGTTCGCGGCGGCAATGACAAATGCACGAGGGCGCTCCCTTCGTCTCTCAGACTGCGCCCTTGGCAGGTTCGCGTATCGCGGGCCTTTCCGGTCGCTCGCGGTGGTTACATTCGCGAGATCAACCGGTAGACGCCGTAGACACCGGCGGCCAGGCCAAGCAGCAGCCCGATGAGTGTCGCGGCAGGTGAAG
>DASWAC010000049.1:0-2353 GCA_036391335.1 Ktedonobacterales bacterium | reverse complement strand
GGTCTGGCGCCGGCGGGGTGAGCAGGGCATCGAGCGCTGTTGGCGACGCATCCATGAGGGTACGCTCCCTTGTGTTCGCTAGCTGGCCCCCATGAGCCGCGCCCACACAGTATACTGAGTCTTGTCATGGTAGAGAGTGAGCGATCAACGGAGATCACCTATGCAAGCGCAAGACATCATGACGAAAGACGTCATCACCATTCACCCCGACGCGACGGTGCACGATGTGGCGCAGATGCTGGCAGACTATCGCATCAGCGGGGTGCCAGTGCTCGACGAGCACGGCGTGATGGTGGGCCTCGTCACCGAGGCGGACATCATCAGCAAGGAAGGCGCGACGGTCGCCGAGATCATGAGCCGCCAGGTGATGTCGGTCGGCGCCGAGACCCCGGTGGACCGCATCGCCCAGATGCTGACGAGCCGCGGCTTCAAGCGAGTGCCTGTCATCCGCGAGGGCGCCTTAGTGGGCATCGTCAGCCGGGCGGATATCGTGCGCATGATGGCCGCGCGCTGGGTATGCACACGCTGCGGAGCCACCTCACGCGGCGCGCAGCCGCCGGCATGCGAGAGCTGCGGCGCGCCGGCGAGCGCCATCGAGCACGACATGCAGAGCCGCGAGCAGGTTTCGCGCCGGCAATAGGCGACTCACGGGACCGCGTAGCCGCCCTAGCTCTGCTGTGGCTCCTGCCCCTGGATGTACCAATCCTCATTCGGCTTATGGGCTATACCGTGCCCGAAGTTATAGCCACCCCACAGGTTCGTGGCGCCAGCGGTGACGGGATTGAACGAACAGTCTGTGTCGGGCTGGCCCTGGTAGGGGGCCAGGCCGGTCACGCAGTTGAAGGCCGCGCGCGACATCCCTGTCGGGATTGGGAAGCCGGCCACCTTGGGCCACTTATAGGTGTCGTGGGCATATTGCATCACGTCGCCAAAGATGAAGCCGGCGCCGGTGATACCCGCGATGTGCTGCATATCGGAGTTATCGGTGTTTCCCATCCAGACCCCTAAGGACAGCCATGGTGAGTAGCCCATCGTGATGATGTCCTTCGGGCCGATGACACCCTGCGACGTACCGGTCTTCGCCGCCACCGGGAAGTCAGGGAAGAAGAGCGGGTTGTCCCAGCCGAAGTCGGCGGCGCGAGCCTCGTTATCGCTGAGCACGGAGGTCAGCATATAGTCGGCCTGTGGGCTGAGCACCTGGTCGGCCTTCTGCTGGGCCGGCGCCTTATAGAGCACCGTGCCATCCGCCGTCTCGATGCGCAGGATGGATCGCTGCGGCACCCGCGCGCCGTTATTGCCGAAGGTGGCGAAGGCGCCCGTCATCTGGATGAGCGGGATCTCCTGCGTGCCAAGCGCGGTGGTCACACCCATGCGACCCGCGCTGAGCGACGTGATGCCCAGGCGGCTGGTCATCGCGAGGAAGTTCTGCGAGGTATCTGGCTTGCCGCCGACGAACGACATCGCCTCGGTGGCCGGCACGTTCAGCGAGTTTGCCAGCACCAAGCGTATCGGCGCCCGGCCGGAATAGCTGCCCAGCGTGTAGTTCTGCGGCACATACCAGCCATCGCACGCTGGCGCGGCATCGCTATGGCTCTTCTGTGGCGGCGTATTGGGGTTCGCATTGGGATCCGTAGTCTGCGCGTCGTCCCAGCAGATAGGCTGATCTTGCAGGACAGTAGCGGGAGTCCACCCCATCTGGAAGGCGGTCGCATAGACCAGCGCCTTCGTCGAGGAGCCCATCGAGCGGGCCACATTGTCGCTGGCGCCGGTCATGTCGATGAAGCCGGAGATCTTCTTGTTCTGGCTGCCGTAGTCCGCCGTGCCGACCAGCGCCAGGATGTCGCCGGTGTGCTGGTCTTCCGCCACCATGGCAGCGTTAAAGGCGCCGCCAGTCGAAGAGATCGGTGGCACGCCCTTACACTGCCCGTGAGGACAATATTGCGGCCACCTGATGTCGTGAGTCTCGAGCATGTAGTAGTGGATGCGGTCCTGAGCGTACTTCTGCAAGTTATAGTCCAGCGTGGTATAGACACGCAGACCGGCGCGCTCGACATCCTGGATGCCGTAGTCATCGGTGAGCTGCTTGAGCACCCAATCCACGAAGGCGGGGGCCAGCTTGCCGTTATTCACAGTCTGGGACTGGTCGTTGTGATAGGCGTTCACGAAGACCTTGTGATTGACAAAGATATCGTGGACCTCGGCGACGGCCTGGTTATATTGCGCCTGCGTGATGTCCTGATAGCGCAGCATGCCCCGCAAGATCGAGACGGCGCGGCGATAGTCCAGCCATTCGTGGCCATTCGCGCCCAGGCTGGCGTCATAGTTGGGATTTGGGGTGCAGACATCGATGTTG
>DASWAC010000048.1:0-2643 GCA_036391335.1 Ktedonobacterales bacterium | reverse complement strand
AAGTGCCCAAAGATAGGTGTGCAGTATCGCGCCGGCGTCCCCGATCAGGCCGCAGCCGCCAACCTCTACATCCAGCAGTGGCAGGCGGCAATGCCTGGGCTGAGGGTGACCACTGTACCTATCGAGAGAGGATCATGCCATGTGCTCGGATCGTGTCTCGCTCAGCTCAGCCCTCTCAGCTGGCAGGCCGACTATCCTGACCCGCAAGACTTTCTCTCGCTGTTGGTTCACACCGGCTCGCCCTACAATCAGAGTGGAATCAGTCTCCCAGCCGCAGACACGCTGCTGGATCAGGCCGATGCGAACCCCAACCAGGCAGCGCGGCTGGCGCAGTATCAGCAGGCTGAGCAGCTCCTGGTGAACGCAGTGGCGTGGATCCCAATTGGGCAGAGTATGAATGCGTATGTCGTGCGTCCCCGTGTCGCCAGGGGGTATCACGAGCGGGCGAGCGAGCAGACCGCGCTCGCCGTCTGGCAGCGCCTCTTCCTCGCCAAGAAGTAGACCCCCGCTAGCGGCTGGCGCCGGAGGGGCTGCTTGGCTCGCTCTCCACGACGCGGCCGGCTCCTCCGGTGGGCGGGCTGCCGAACGGCGTGCCCGCGAAGGGGTGCTCGATCGTCTGCTCCACACGCTCGGCCAGGCCCACCATGCCGCGTGCTCCATAGATGAGCGCGGTGGTCAGGCCCGCGCCATAGGCAAAGGCGAGGCCCAGCAGGACTGCCATGATGTGCACGAAGCCGCTGGCGGGCCATCCGGCACTGAGCGTGAGACCACCCACCTCGGCGATGAAGGCGCCTAGCAGGCCGCCGATGATGGTCGCTCGGGCCACGGACCCAAAGGCCGCTTTGACCCCACCCAAGAATCTCCCGCGTATATCCAGCATGTTTGTTCTCTGCTTCCTGTGCCAGGGGGCATCCAGATCACTCACTGAGCATACGATTGGCATTGGGCACGGTTGAAGTCACGCGGCGTAATGCCGCCACCCTATCCTACGCGGTGAGCGTGGCGAAGACGTCCTTCCCGTGGCGCTTTACCGCTTCGACGAGCCCACCTTCCGCGGTCAGGTTCTGGATCATCGGTGAGGGCGTCTGCGCCTGGAAGGTCCGTCCGCTGGCCACGTGGGTCACCGTGCCAGTGGCGAGGTCCACCGCCAGCTCGGCGCCTTCCTCCGCCAGCGCATAGAAGGCATCATCGGTGATGACGAGATAGGGCAGCGCCTCATTGACCAGGTTGCGCTTGTGAATGAAGGCATAACTCCGGGCGATGACGACCTGGATGCCCGCGCCTTGCAGCGCCCATACCGCCATCTCGCGCGAGCTGCCGCTGCCCCAGCCCTCGCCCGCCACCACGATCGTCGCGCCCTCTCGGGCTCGCTCGCGGAACTCTGGCCGCACGTAGTAGAAACACTTGTCGCCAAGCTCGGTCAGATCGGTCAGGTGACAGAACTCCCCAGGGATGATCGCGTCGGTGTCCACCGAGTCGCCAAAGCGCTGCACCGTTCCCCGCACCGTGCCCCCGGCGGTCGCGCCATGCTTCCCCGCGACGCGCGACGCCTGCGCCTCGATCTCAGGCTCGTGATAGGTGACCTCAGGCGCGACAGTGTGGCGCTTGCGCAGCAGGATCGCATCGAGGCGGTCGCGGTCCACACGGTCGAGCAAGGCGCGAGGGTCGGTCACGCGCATGCCAAAGGAGCTGGCGGCCACGGTGGCGGCGCTGGCCAGCCACGCCAGACTACCCTCGCCCATGCGATTCTCGAAGTTGCGATTCTGCGAGCTGAGCCAGACTTCGCCCTTCCCTGCCTTGCGGCTGGCGATGCCCAGGCACATCGAGCAGCCTGGCGGGTCTACGGTGAAGCCCGCGCGCTGATAGATGTCCCACAGGCCTTCCTGCTGGAAGTGCTGCTGGATCCACAGGTCACCAGGCACGACGAGACGGTGGCCCGCCGGCGCCTCCACGGGCTGCTGGCCATCGGCCAGCGCGACCTCGAGCACGAGCGCCGCCAGGGCGAGCTCTTCCTCAGTGGTCGTGCATGCGCCAATGAAGGCGCCCTGCATCTCTTGTCCTGCCACGGCGGTCACGTCGAAGACGTTATCGGGCGAGAACGGCCTGGCCACCTGGGGCGCGAGGCTGGCCAGATCGATGGGGTAGCGCGCCGCATAGGGAGCGTCGTCATCCGCGCGGAAATACCTTGCGCCATCGTTATAGCCGCGCCGCCGGCGCGAGAGCCAGTCGGCCACAATCGGGTCGGCCTCGAAGATGCCGTTGAGCCCGCCAAACTCGGCAGTCATGTTGCAGATGGTGAAGCGCATATCCGTGCTGAAGGTATGCGCCGCCTCGCCACGGAACTCGACGCTGCGCTCCATCGCCACGGTATTGCGTCCCAGCGCGCCCAGCGTCTTGAGGATGACATCCTTCCCACCAAGGCCAACGGGCAGCGCCCCCTGATAATCCACCTCGATCGCCTCGGGCACCTCGATCCACGTCTCGCCCAGCACCATCGCCGCCGTCACATCCGCGCCCCCCAGGCCAATGGCGAACGCGCCCAGACCGCCATGCGAGCTGGTGTGGGAATCCGCGCCGATGACGACCTCGCCCGGTTGCACCAGCTCGCGATAGAACTTCGTATGCATGATGGTGACGTTGGCG
>DASWAC010000047.1:0-4384 GCA_036391335.1 Ktedonobacterales bacterium | reverse complement strand
CATGGCGTCGGCTACGCGGTGCATGAGCTGCCGGCGATGGGACAGCTCCGGTTCAAGACGCCCGAGGCTGACGCCGCGCTGGCACGCGCGGAGCCCATCGGCGACGGGATGGTCGTCACCAACGAGCCCGGCATCTACATCCCAGGGTGGGGCGGCGTCCGGCTGGAAGACATGATCTTGGTGGGCAAGAAGGGCGTCGAGGTGATCTCTGAGCGGAATCCCGAGCAGATCATCTCGCTGCCCGCCTGAGCTAGTGAAGGGATTCACACGCATGGGCACACGAGCCACGCCCCCATCCGAGCCTGCGCCTCAGGCGTCCGGCGAGGGCCATGCCGTGCCAGACCTCGCCCGCATCGCGGCAGCGGTGCGCGAGATCATTCTCGCCGTGGGCGAGGATCCCACCCGCGAAGGTCTGCGTGAGACGCCCCGGCGCGTCGCCCAGATGTATGCCGAGATCTTTACTGGCCTGCGTGAGGATCCCGCCGATGCGCTGCGGGTCACCTTCGAAGAGGGTCACCAGGAGATGGTGCTCGTCAAGGATATCCCCTTCTATAGCATGTGTGAGCATCACTTCCTCCCCTTCCACGGCATCGCCCACGTGGGCTACATCCCGCGTGGGCGCGTGGTGGGCCTCTCGAAGCTAGCCCGGGCGCTGGATTCACTGGCGCGCCGGCCGCAGCTGCAAGAGCGCCTCACCAGCCAGCTGGCCGACATCATCATGAGCACACTGGAGCCGTCCGGCGTGGGAGTCGTCATCGAGGCAGTGCACGAATGCATGACCATGAGAGGCGTGCGTAAGCCCGGCAGCAAGACGGTGACCAGCGCGATGCGCGGCTCCTTCCGCCGCACCCAGGCCACCCGCGAGGAATTCCTGACGCTCATCCGCGGAAAATAGCGCCGATCACGCACCTAGGCGCCCACGCCAGCGATGCGCGCACCGACATCGCACGCATTTTCACATTCACACTTGACAAGCGCTTTCATCTCGCGTATACACTTTACTGTGAGTAATGTGCTTACCCGAAAGGAAAGTTGCATGTCGCCAGAGTCTCATCAGGCGCAAGACAGCCTCGACGCCATCAGCCAGGCGCAAGCGACGGCACGCCGCCATAGCAACGACAACGGCACCTTCTACCTGGTCTGGGGCGTGGGCATCGTGATCGGCCTCGCCCTCTTCGACGTGTTCCCCGGCACGGTCGCCACCAGCATCTGGGTGGCCATCGCGGTCATCATCACCGTATGGACGAGTGTCTACATGCGGCGCCAGCCTGTGCGGGTGAAATTCTTCAATCACTTCATCTGGTGGGGCTTCTATTACGCCGCCATACTCGTGGCCGGCATCTTGCTCTTCCCCACGCGGCCAGTGGGGCTCTTCTCCGGCATCGGTCTGCTGGCCGCGGCGCCCATCCTCCTGATCGGCCTGCGCAAGCGCTTTGGCAGGCAAGGAGCCTAGCCATGGCAGACACCGATGATGCCACGCCAGAGCTTTCTCATCCTCGCCACCAGCTCGACGAGACCATTCACCAGCCGGTGCGACTCTCCATTCTCGCGTTGCTGGCGCGTGGTGAGCAGGTTGATTTCGCCTTCATCCAGAAATATGTCGAGCTAGGAGAGTCTAACCTCTCGCGGCACCTCTCGGCGCTCGAAGCGGCGGGATATATCAAGATCACCAAGGTCTTCGAGGGGAAGAAGCCGCGCACGTGGCTCTCCATGACACCCGCCGGTCGCGAGGCGTTCACCAGGCATGTCGCCTTGCTGCGCGAGATCGTGGATAAGCCTCCGCCCAGCGCCTAGCCTGGCCTGACACACAATCCTCTTCCTCGCGCGGGTCTTCGCACTGCTCTCTCTGCGGCTCAAGCGGCCGCTCCCGCTCATCGTGGCGCCTCTGCTGGTGGACTACGCGGACCTTTGCTGGTCACGCTTTCGTGACGCTGCACGCGTGAGGCTTGCCTCTCCCTGGCGCAGCACCCGCTGCTGTTGAGCGCCAATGAGCCATCTGACGGTGAATCTCAGCTTGTTCATGGCGTACCATCTTATGTAGGCAATCCGCGCATGACCTTGCGCTGTGGCGGTTACCTTGCTTACACTATAGGTTCAAGAAGCGAAGTCGGGCGCTGTGGCCAGACTGGGAGGTCCATGGGCTGACCGCTTCAAATGAGGAGAAGAGGACTTCATGTTCCGTACGCGCTCTCGCGTATTCGCGCTGGTCACCACGCTCTTGCTGCTGGTGCCCGCGCTCGCGGCCTGCGGTGGCACTGGCACGTCCAGTACGAAGCAGATCAAAGTCGGTCTGGTGACCGATATTGGCGGCCTGAATGACAAGGGCTTCAACGCGCTGGCCTATCAGGGCCTGAAAGACGCCCAGACGGCCTATCCTAGCGTGAAGGGTGATGTCACCGAGTCGAAGACCGGCGACGACTACATTCCCAACCTGACGAAGTATGCGACCCAGGGGTACGACCTGGTGATTGGCGTCGGCTTCCTCATGCAGGAAGCGGTCGGCACGGTGTCGGGCCAGTTCCCGAATGTGAAGTTCGCTATCATTGACGGCGCCGGCACCGATAAGGACGGCAACGACCTCAAGCACAGCAATGTGTACAACATCTTCTTCAAAGAGCAGGAAGCCGGCGCCCTGGTCGGTGTGATCGCGGGCGACCTGGAGAAGGCTCAGCTCACCCCGAAGAAGTCGAACGTCATCAGCGCCGTCGGTGGCATCAATGTCCCGCCAGTGGTCCGCTACATCGCGGGCTACAAGTGGGCCGCCCTGAAGGTTGACCCCACGATCACCGTGCAGGTCGGCTATTCTCAAGACTTCGTGGACGGCACGAAGTGTCAGAGCGTCGCCAAGAGCCAGATCGAGACGCAGAAGTCTGACATCGTCTTCCAGGTGGCTGGTCAGTGTGGCCTCGGCGCCCTCAAGGCCGCTGGCGACGCCGGTGTCTATAGCATTGGTGTGGACACGGACCAGAAAGCCAGCGACAAGTCAGTCATCGCGAGCGCCTTCAAGAAGGTGGACGTGGCGACGAAGACGGCCATCGGTGATGTCGTGAACAACACCTTCACCTCTGGTGATCATCTCTTCGGCCTCAACAACGGTGGTGTGGGCTATGCTCCGGGCAACATCACGCTGCCCGCGAATGTCCTCGCCGACGTGCAGACCTATTCCGACCAGATCAAGTCCGGCAGTCTGACGGTGCCGACCGCGATCCCGTAGCCGCACTGGCGACGCCCTAGCGGCTTCGCACAGACGCAAGCAAGGCGGGTTCCCATGTGGGGCCCGCCTTGTCGCATCTTGAGCGCCCTCGCGGGCTCAGGTGAGCGTTTTCTCATCGCGGCGTCTTGCGTGAGCGACACGCCGATTGCTGATATACTGTGGGCACATCTGACCCACGACCACGGCGGTCGTGGCATCATGATCGCACTGATCGCGCATTGCACCTAACTCGCACTCACGCAGCGTCGCGTGATGTTCCATGCCACAATCCTTACCATGCCTGGAGGATTCAATGGTCGCACCCGCAGCACCAACCGAGCCACGAGCCAACGGGACTGCCAAAGACGAGCGCAAGGGCACATTCCTCGATCGTGCGGTGCAGGCGCTGAAGCTGCCCGCCAGCTCGCTCGTCGTCGCGCTCATCATCGGCGCGGTCGTGGTCGTCGGCATCGGCAAGAACCCCTTCGATGCCTATGGAGCGCTGATCTGCGGCGGCCTGGCGATCGGGTGCCCGGAGGGGATCAATCCCGCCTATCAGCTCTCAGAGACCATCGTCTCGATGACCCCGCTGGTGCTGGCCGGTCTCGCGGTCGCCATCAGCTTCCGTGCCGGCCTCTTCAACATCGGCGCGCAGGGGCAGCTGCTGATGGGCGCGATCTTCGCCACCTTCGCGGGGGTCTATCTGGGCAGCCTGCCAGGCATCATCCTGATTCCCATCGTGATCCTCGCGGGCGCACTGGGCGGCGCGATCTGGGGCGGCATCGTCGGCGTGCTCAAAGCGACGACAGGCGCGAACGAGGTCGTGACCACAATCATGTTGAACTACATCGCGCTCTATTTTGAGAAATACCTGGTCGTCGGTGGGCCGTTCCAGCTCCCGAACCTGACCTCGACCTCGCCATCCATCTCAGACTCGGCCAAGCTGCCGCACCTGCTGCCGGCGTCCGGCGAGGTATTTGGCCTGCCCGGCTCGGTCTTTCGCGTGAATCTGGGCATCATCATCGCGCTGCTGATCGCATGGGGCTTCTGGTTTCTCATGCAGCGCACGTCGCTGGGCTATGAGATTCGCGCGGTGGGCCAGAGCCAGCGCGCCGCCCGCTATGCCGGCGTGAGCGTGCGTAGCAACATCATCGTCACGATGCTGATCGCGGGCGCCCTCGCGGGGGTGGC
>DASWAC010000046.1:0-2133 GCA_036391335.1 Ktedonobacterales bacterium | reverse complement strand
TCGGTCCTTTCAAGGCGCTCGATACATTGGGGCTCATGAGAGCTCATCATCACGGGCAGCCGTGTGCCCGCCCAGTTGTGTCGGTCGAGGGAACAGGCATCTCGCATTGTCCCTGTGCAGTATACAGGGTCACCCGGTGGTGGGGATAGGCTCTCCCACCGGCGGCGCTGGCCACATTGTGACACGGCGCGTGTTTGACAGTGGCCCCGCCGGCGCATAGACTGGGAGTCCGTGAGAGACCCCATGTGAGGTGAGAGGCGATGGAATCGATTGTCGCGGCGGTGAGCGCCCACGCGAGGGATGCGGGAGAGCGGGCGGCCATCCTCTTCGAGGGACAGACGGTCACGTATGGCCAGCTCTGGCGTGACGCGCAGCGCTTCGCGCAGGGTCTGCGCGCGTGGGGGCTCGTGCCGGGCGACCGGGTCGCACTCTTCCTGGAGAACTGCCCTGAGTTCGCCGTGGCGTACCTCGGCATCCATCTGGCCGGGGGTATCGTCGTGCTGGTGAATACACAGTATCGCCAGGTTGAGCTGAGCCACATCCTGACAGATGCCGGAGTGAGCGCCTGTGTCACCGGGCACGACGGCGCCGCCGAGCTCGCCCCGCTGCCCCTGCCCGACCTGCGGGCGATCATCCTCGTTGGCGACGCGGCCGCGCCAGGCCCGTTTACCATCCTCACTCTTGCGGGCCTCACCGAGCGCGATGGCGACGACCTGCCGCTGCCGGAGGCCGACGCGCCTGCCGTCATCGGCTATACCTCAGGCACGACCGGCCGGGCCAAGGGCGCGCTGCTGCTGCATCGCAACCTGCTGGCGAACGCCCGCGCCGTGACCACTGCCTGGCACTGGACGGACGCCGACCGGCTCTTGCTCACCCTCCCGCTCTTCCACGCGCACGGCCTGATGGTGGGGTTGCACGGCACCTTGCTGCTGGGGGCCAGCGCCGTCTTGCGCCGCAAGTTCGACGCCGCTGATGTGCTGACCACGCTGAAGGATGACCTGGCGATCACGCAGTTTTTTGGCGTGCCCACGATGTATGCGCGGCTCGTTACGGAGGCGGAGCGCCACGGCGCGCCCACACGATGCCTGCGCCTCTTCGTCTCAGGGTCGGCCCCGCTCAGCGCGCACCTCTTCACCGAATTCGAGCGCCTCTTTGGCGAGCGCATCCTTGAGCGCTATGGGATGACCGAGACGATCATGAATCTGACGAATCCCTTCGACGGTGAGCGGCGGCCTGGCACGGTGGGTGGCCCTTTCCCTGGGCAGGAGGCCCGAGTGGTGGATGCCGCCAGCCGCCAGCCCCTCGGCGCGGATGAGATCGGCGAGATCGAGGTGCGCGGGCCTAACGTCTTCGCGGGCTATTGGCGCCGGCCCGACGCCACCGCGGAGGCTTTCACGGCGGATGGCTGGTTCAAGACGGGGGACCTTGGCTCGCGCAGCGCTGACGGCTATTTCAGCATCACCGGCCGGGCCCGAGAGCTCATCATCAGCGGTGGCTATAACATCTATCCGCGCGAAGTCGAAGACGTGCTGGCGGCGCATCCGGCGGTGGCCGAGGTCGCGGTGCTCGGCGCACCCGACGACGACCTGGGCGAGCAGGTGGTGGCAGTCATCGTGCCAAAGTCGGGCCAGGCCATCACGAAGGATGAGGCGGTCGCCTGGTGCCGCGAGCATCTGGCAAGCTACAAGAAGCCACGCCGTGTCATCTTCGCCGAGACACTGCCACGCAACGCGCTGGGCAAAGTGCAGAAGCACCTGCTGACGGAGCGGCTGTAGGGCACGCGGAGCGAGCGAACGCCCGCACGCGAGGCTAGCCGCCGCTGCAGCCCAGGATGTTATACGTCACCACGGCCGGCGGACCCGCCTGGGGATTGGATGGGATGAAGTCGAGCTCGCCGCTCTGATTGCCTTTGCTACGTGTCACCGTGATGACGACATCTACGACATCATTCGGGCCGAGATTGCCATGATTCGGCGACTCTGAGAGTGTGCCGCCGCCATGCTGGGTGACTTTCCAATCCACAGTGTCTGAGCCTTGATTCTCCAGCGCGACATGCACTTTATTGAATAGAATGCAGGTCAGCTGGATATTGGGCGTCGAGGCCACGAGCCAGGGATCCAGCCCGGGGGTGGC
>DASWAC010000045.1:0-2261 GCA_036391335.1 Ktedonobacterales bacterium | reverse complement strand
CTGTCTTGATGAACGGTGTGGACTCTGAGGCCACCATGAGGATGCGCAGCGGACTCCCGCGCAGGGCGGCGGCCACAGCGAGTGGGGTGCCCGCCAGAGGCAGCGGCGCGCCATCGGGAGATGCGCCCGCAGACTGACCGGCACGCTGGCGAAATGACTGCGACATGGTCTTACAGCTCCACACCGCGAACATGGTGACTCCTTGATCCTGCCAGGAGCCACCAGGACATCCCAGCCCGAGAGAGCGCACAGGCATGCAGGCGGCGCACGGGGCGGGGGTAATTACCCCAAGTATAGCAGCATTGTGCCTCTCACGCGAGTCAGCCTGAGCGCAGACCCAAGAGCACAAGGGTCGCGCGCGACGCGACCGTGGGCACCAGCGCGGACACGACAAAGGGCCAGAGGAATCGCTTCCCCTGACCCTCATGCGACAGCAGATGCGCTCTACGCGTGCGCGGCGCCGTTCCCATTCGCCAGCGCGGGCTCCTCACGACCGTCAGGCCCGGCGGCGGAAAAAGCCAGCGCACCCGTCATCGTAACGAAGATGCCGAGGGCGACCAGCTCGGAATAGATGATCGGCTGAGGGGCAAAGCTCAGCGAATAGATAATCGCCGCGAAGGCGATGCCTGCCAGGATTGTGAGCCCCATGATGAGCGACCAGCGAGTCGCGCGGGCCCGCCATGCGCCATAGAACGCGACCACCAGACCAATCACTTCGAGCAGCAGCCCGAAGAAGAAGAGCACATGCGCCGCCTCGATGGTCTGCAGGCCACCCTGGAAGAAGAAGTCGTAATTGAAGCCCTGGATCATCGCGACCAGCATCAAGATGGCCGCGATGGCGAGGGTCCACAGGACGAACTTCCGCAGATCTCCCATCTTCCGCCCTGACTTGAGCACCCAGAACTGCACACCCCCCAGGGCGCCCATGACCAGCAGCACCCAGATGGCGTCGTGGAGGGTGCGATGGCCGGGGTCATAGAAGAACGTGAGGCCGGCTTCCATCTCGAAGAACTTCGGCATGGAGAAGACCGCGAAGCCAAAGAGCAGGATGATCCAGAGGGTGCCAAGCACCAGCCACTGGCCCACACAGCCCAGCGACTGAATGGTCGGCGCGAACTCGCGCTGGGTGGCCCAGGTAAAAAGGTAGGCCAGCACGGCGACACAGGCTGCGATCAGCAGACCCATGGGGATCTGCGTGGAAAGCTCAGGCGTATAGCGCGTGTGCACCACGCTGCCGGCCAGCCCCAGCCAGATGAGCGAGATGGTGCCACCGATCACGATCATATTGCGGCGCGTTGACCAGAAATAGATCGCCACCAGCAGGGCGGTGAAGGTCGCGCCAAAGACCAGGCCGCAGATGAGATAGCCCGTGAACGGGGTCGTCGTGCAGCTCGCGGGAAGCGCGTTCTTCTTTGAGCAGACCACCCAGAACTTCGAGGTGTCCACTGTCTGGACCCAGTTGACGATGGGATAGGCGACGGCCCAGATGACCAGCAGCGGGAGCGCCACCATGCTGATGAGCACCACTACGCCATGCAGGTAGACGCCCGGCATGAACTCCTGGCGATGCTTCACCATGACCGGCAGCAGCCAGACCAGCAGCGCGAAGACGGCCAGGCACATCGCAACGAAGAGGACGCCGTTCTCCAGCAGGGAAGGCGGCCCCAGCACGCGACTGCCATTCTGATACGATTCTGGCTGGAAGACGCCCGGCGCAAACGTGAGGATGGCCACAAAGAGCGCGATCAGGCCGAGCGAGGCCGTCAGCGCGACGCGCACGATCAGCGCGCCACCGGGGCCGGAGAGTCTGCCCGAGAGCACGAAGGGATTCAGGGCCGCGATGGCGAAGAGGCCAAGGCCGCTGACCAGGGTGGCGAGACCAACGGAGACCAAGTCTATGCTCCCCGGCTGCAGCCACCAGCTGGTGGGGAAAGCTCCCTGATCAACGGTCGGCAGATATTGGGGAAAGATGCCGTGGGCGATGGGATCGAGCCCACCGACCGCGAGCAACAGCCCGCCACCAACGACGGTGAGGCCCAGCCCGCCCAGCGCGAAAAGCGGCCAGGGGATGAGCGGCTTGGGGTCGTAGAGCATCGTGACCGCAAAGCAGCAGATGCCGATGCCCAGCGAGAGCAAGCCCAGTGCGAGAGCGCCTTGCTCCAGGCTTTGCAGCGTTGCGAGCGTCGCCACGGTATAGGCATAGCTGGGAATCTGCCCCACAAACATCGCGGTAATGAAGAAGAAGCCAGTGGCGATCACGA
>DASWAC010000044.1:0-2627 GCA_036391335.1 Ktedonobacterales bacterium | reverse complement strand
TGGCCCACCTCCTCGACACGGAACAGTGTATCGAGCGCAACCGTGACGTCGTGTACGGTCGTCATGCGAGCACCATCTCCCCGTCATGTATCCTCGCGTGCCCCAGTCTCCTCATTCACCACATGCCAGTCTACTATGTATGCCCATCCGGCTAGGGTCTATCTGGGCACTACGACTAGAGCCAGATGGCGATGGAGGCGATGACGACCATCGCGCGATAGTTGACGGCGCCCCAAAGGTAGGCTCACGCGATGTCTCCCATCCCAGTGCGCCCGAGAGGGCAGGCGCACATCCACCCAACAACACCCGACATCCGGGAGGCGAGAGGGGTCTCGCACGATCTCTGTCTGCCCCCACCGACCTGACAGAAGCAAACGCATTCGCAGCAGGTATATCACTGCGTGAGTGCTCCGCAAGGTTGCTGGTGGCTAGGGCGCATCCGTGGCCGCGGCTGGCGTGCTCAGCATCCGCATAACCTCCTCGGTGTGCTGGCCCACCAGCGGTGGTGGCGCGCTGACTGCCGGTGGCGTCGCACTCAGGCTCAGCGCCGGGCCGACGAGCTTGAGCGGGCCGAGGGTGGGATGCTCGATGGTGACCACCTGGCCAGAGTGCGCGACTTGCGGGTCCGCGAAGACCTGCGCCATATCATTCACCGGCGCGACGGCGACTCCGATCTGGGCGAGCCGAGGCTCCCACGCGGCCACCGTGCCAGCGGACAGGGCATCTTCGATGGCGGTGACCAGTGCCTCGCGGTGGCGCACGCGTTGCTCGTTGCTGGCAAAGCGCTCGTCACTCGCCCACTCAGGATGCCCCAGGGCGGCGCTGAGCAGACCGAAGAGCTTGTCATTCGCCGCGCCGATGACGATGTAGCCATCCGCCGCGCGGAAGGCCTGATAGGGCACGATGGAGGCGTGCGCGCTGCCCTGGGGTGTGAGCACCTCACCGGCAGCGAGATAGGAGCCCGCCGCGTTGAGAAGTGTCGCGAGCTGAGCACTCAGCAGTGAGACGTCAACGCGCTGGCCTTCGCCGGTGCGCTCGCGGTGATAGAGTGCCGCGAGGATGCCCGCAAGCGCATAGAGACCCGTTGCCATGTCGGTCACGGCGACGCCTGCCTTCACCGGCGGCCCGCCCGGCGTGCCGGTGATGCCCATCAGCCCAGCCTGTGCCGAGACGATCACGTCATAGCCCGCCCGGTCACGATAGGGACCATCTTGCCCATAGGCGGAGATGGCGCAATAGATCAGCCGAGGCTGCGCCACCCGCAGGGCCTCATAGCCGAGGCCGAGTGAGTCCATATAGCCAGGCCGAAAGTTCTCGACGACGACATCGCTCCGCGCGATGAGCTCACGGGCGGCGGCGCGGCCATCCTCAGTGCGCAGGTCGAGGCACACGCTCTTCTTGTTTCGGTTCACTGAGAGGAAATAGGCGCTCTCGCCCGCGACGAAAGGGGGACCCCAGGTGCGGGTATCATCGCCCTTGCCGGGCCGTTCCACTTTGATGACCTCGGCGCCCAGATCGCCAAGCAGCATCGTCGCGTAGGGTCCCGCCACCACGCGGGTGAAGTCGGCCACCCGGATGCCCGTCAATGCGCCCATCGCTCTTCTCCCGTCATGTACCCACGCACCGCTCAGTATAGCAAAGGTGTGTGCCCAGGATTGCCGGCGCGTGCTCCTGGCAGTGATACTCTTCGTAGGGAGGCACACATGGGCAGCACATCATTCTGGCAGGCTGAGGCAGATGCCACCGCTTATCCTTCACTAAGCGGACGGGTGACAGCGGATGTCGCCATCATCGGCGCGGGCATCACCGGGACGGCGCTGGCGCTGTGCCTGGCGCGCGCAGGGCTGCGGCCCGCCGTGGTGGAGGCGCGCGCCGTGGCGTCGGGCGCCTCTGGCCGCAATGGCGGCTTCTTGCTCGGCGGGACTAGCGAGGCGTATGCGGCGGCCCGTGAGCGGTATGGCATCGAGATGGCACGGCGCATCTGGGCCTTTAGCGTGGCGAACCATGAGACGCTGGCAGGACTCATTGAGGAGATGCATGCCGGCGGCTGGCAAACCGGCTACGCGCGCACCGGAAGCCTGCGCATCGCCAGTAGTGAGGCCGAGATGGCTGAGATTCGCGAGAGCGCCCGCCTGCTGGCCGCGGATGGCTGGGCTGCGGAGGTCCTGGAGCGTGAGAGCCTGCCTGCGCCGCTGCGCTCTACCTATCTCGGCGCGTCGCTCCATCCTGGTGATGGCGAGGTGCAGCCGGTGCGCATGGTGCAGGGACTCGCCCGGCTGGCCGCCGCCTCGGGGGCGCGCATCTATGAGCGGAGCGCTGCGCATGCGGTCGCGATGGGCCACGATGGGGTGACGGTCACGACGGACGGCGGCGCCATCAGCGCGGGGAGCCTCGTCTGGGCGACGAACGCCTGGCTGGCCGATGACTCCCTGCGGACGGGCTTTCCGTGGTTAGCGGCGGCGATCCACCCCACTCGCGGGCAAATGCTGGCCACCGCGCCCGTGACTGACCGGCTCTTCGAGATGCCTTGCTACGCGAACTATGGGTACCAATATTGGCGGCAGCTTCCCGATGGGCGACTGGTCGTCGGTGGCTGGCGTAACCTCGTGCCTGAGGTCGAGATCGGG
>DASWAC010000043.1:0-2635 GCA_036391335.1 Ktedonobacterales bacterium | reverse complement strand
AAAAAGCCCCTCAGCGAGGGAGCCTCGTGAGGGGCGGGTGGCGAAGGACAGATTTGAACTGTCGACCAAGGGCTTATGAGTCCCCTGCTCTACCACTGAGCTACTTCGCCAGGGGAAACGTCCCCACCTGGTTAGGATGGGGACTTGGTAGCGGGGGCAGGATTCGAACCTGCGACCTCCGGGTTATGCGTACCACTACAGCTTTCGCTGCCCGGCGAGCCGGTTTGTAGTCTGGACTTTCCCTTCACCCTCGGCCGAGCCGTTAGGGGCCTCACATCAAGTCTCTACACGTTCCCTCGCGGATTCTTCATCCGCAAGGGCTTCGCTCGGGATTACCCTGCCACCGGCTTCCCCGAATTTGTGAGGTGTTCACACAGAAGTTTCCCTCTGTGCAGCCCATTGCGCCGTCAAGTCTCAAGCGTCACGATGATCGGCAGATCTGGGTTTTCGTTGACACTTGCCAGCCTCCGCAATGAGATTCTCACTGCTTTGACTGGTGGATGCTTCGCACGAGGCCAAGCGCCCATCTCCTCGACGTCGCGGATTGAGCCCGACGAGCTAACCACTGCTCTACCCCGCGTCGCCAAAGTATCTTATCCGCAATGGCAGCTTCATGTCAAGGTGGCAGGTACTGTTCCTGTCACGAGAAGCGCCGGTGAGGCTAACGGCTGGCTGCAGACGACCGGCGCCGCATGCGGAAGAGGTGTGCCACCAGGCGCGTGGCTCCCGTCGCCAGCCACGCCGCGAAGCGCAATCCCCGCTCATTGACGTACTCCAGCTGCGCGGTCAGCTCATAGAGCGCCCGCGACCGGCTGGCCCGCCAGTGCGGAGGAGTCACCGCGCTACTGCCGAATGAAGCGGCCATCTCGGGCGTGCTCCCGGCAAGCCCCACACGCAGCGCCACCGCTTTCGGCACATTGGCACCAGGCCGCGTGGGAAGCGAAGGGTGCTCTCGGATGCGATAGGAGAGCCCCGGCAGACGGTCATACCACTCATTGGGCACACTCTTCTGCGCCGGATCAACCAGACGCGGCGTCCCATAGGCGCGCAGGGCGTCATATGCGGCATCCGCGCAGTTGCGCCGCGCCACCAGGTAGGGCTGCCGGCTGACCCACCGCAGCACCGACCACGCGGCATCTGGGCTGGAATGCGGCACAAAGAAGACCTTGAACTCATCGTAAGGGATGATAGGCGCCACTTTCTCCTCCATTGCAGCGACCGGATCAAGGGTGTTGGTGACCCAGAAGCCCATCTCGTCGGGCTTCGCGAAAGGCGCGCCACCCGGATTCTCCACCGAGCCAGCGGAAAAGTACCCGGCGGGCCACTCGAAGGCAAACGCGACATGGCCCAGGCCATTCGCTCCACTGCGCCGCACGAAGGCGACCGCGCGCAACGCACCTGGCAATGCCGGGTCTGAGAGTGGCACCTCAGCATCCGCCGGGGCCATCCGGGTGAGTGGCACGTAGCCGCCGGCCTGCGATGGCCTGCTCTTGAGCCAGGCGGCATAGAGATTGAGCAGTGCATCGACGGCAAGGTAGATCGTCAGAGAGATGCTGTAGATGGGAATGAAGAGCAGATACGCGGCGATAGTGACGGCGCCCACGGCTACTCGCGCCAGCCCTCCCAACCACAGCCACCGCACCCCTTCACCCACCTGGATCCACCCCAGTCGCTGGCGTGCCGTCAGCCAGGCGATAGACTGTGCCACGTTTATGAGCCCATGTACGATCAGCCGAATCCCTAGGAAGATGACCAGCGCCACCGCCACCACCGAATGCGCCACGATCACCCCGATGCCCGCCGCAATGGCCAAGAACCCCATGGCCACACGAGCCTGTGGCCCTGCGTTTCCTTGCCGGACGATGATCCCACTGGCAATGTCGAGCACCCCATCAATGATGAGAAAGACGCCCAGGCCGATGAAGACGAGCTGCAGGAAGCGCGCGGGCGAGGCGATTCCTAGGGCCACCAGCGCGATAAGGGCTAGTGCGCGCACGAGGTCGAAGGCCCAATAATGCGTCTCGAGCCAGGGGATCGTTGCCTGGGCAACCTGCAGCGGCGAGAGCTGCATCAGGTCAGAAAGCGTGTTGTGGTCAATATCTGAGCTCATGAGGCGTCCTTGCTGCATGGCTGGCTGCGGACGCGAGCGAGGGTTGCTCCCCGCTCTCACTCGTCGGGGAACATCACGGCTCGCCGGTCACCAGCGAGATCAGTATTGGATAGACATACTCAATACGTTGCTGCTGCTGATGAGGGTCCATGACATCGTGGATGAGCTTCTCACTCGCCGGAAACCGGAAGACCTCGGCGACACGTTGCGATTTCTCCGCGTGCTGCTGCCAGGCATGCAGCAGGTCATAATTGTAGTGAGTGTTCACTGCCGGGTCGGCATCGTTAAGCACCATCAAGATGCGCTGGGCAGCCTGAGACTGGCGGCGCGCGCTGGCATAGACCACCTCGCCCAGCCGCGCATAGGCGACCAGCCCCTTCGTCGCGAAGCCGTAGTAGCCGTAGTCCGGCCCCTCTTTGAACTTGCCTGAGATGTTCTGCGTCATCAAGTTCGGCATGACGCTGAGCACCGCCGTGATGAGCTGACTCGCTCGCCTGCCCTGCCGCCCCGCGTTTGGCGCGATGC
>DASWAC010000042.1:0-5555 GCA_036391335.1 Ktedonobacterales bacterium | reverse complement strand
ACCCACGGCAGGTCGCGGCGCTCCTGGCTGAGCAGGTCACGCTGGCGGGTGAACTCCTTCTCGGCGGCCAATAGCTGCTTGCGTGCTTCAAGCCACTCATCTCGCGATACTACCTGATGTTGATCCACGGGGGTCCTTCTCCTTCACGCAAGTGAGCGTGATCGTCAAGCGTGATCGTCAGTCGCACGCCCCGCGAGCCATATCACCGCGAGAGGCCAGCACACGCCAGCCTTCACCACCGGTTGAGCACGCAGCGCGCCCGATCACATATTCAACTTCCTGGTTGAATATAGTGCGCACACGCAACCGCTGTCAATGGCAGCTCCATGCCTCTACTGGCGCTACGTGGAGTCAGTATGGGAACGCGCTGCGGAGACAGGGTCTAGCTGATGTGAGGCGGAATCTGTCTGGGTAGTTGTAGAAAGTGTCACGTGAGACCCGAGCTCATCGCACGACATGTGAAGCTAAACTGCCAGTGCCCAAGCGAATTTGCTATGAGGCGGCGCTCGAAGCTGAGATGGCATGCGGATAGCAAGTGGATAGTGAGATATGCCCTTCTGATGACGTAGGGAATAGGTGAGAGGGCTTGATGGCGATGGCCCCGGATGTTTTCCCTGCCAGCGTGACTTGTCGCACCCTTGCCGCAGTGCCCTGCCAGACATACCTGACGCCTGCGCCCGAGGGGTGAAAAGGGCCACGCCGGCGACATCCTCAACCTCATTCACAAGCTCTCGCGTGTTCCGCATGGATTGGCGGGGCGCGACCGCTCACAGACACGGGGAAGGATGACACCACGCCACACGCAGACTCTTAACCACAGCCCGCTTCGAGTCCGCCTGGCATCGGTGGTCACCCTCGTCTCGTTATGCTCTCCCGATGCTGTCACCCCAGCCGGACATAGTATAGGATTGCTCGCATGACCTCCCACGTTGAGGGGGAAGGCACTGCCGTGCTCAGGGACGTTGCTCCCAGAGCCAGATCGAGTCACCATCCACGCCATAGTGAAAGGAGCCGTCGCCCGCGTGATGAT
The DNA here is from genome assembly GCA_036391335.1 of Ktedonobacterales bacterium. Classification (GTDB taxonomy): domain Bacteria; phylum Chloroflexota; class Ktedonobacteria; order Ktedonobacterales; family JADMIN01; genus DASWAC01. The sequence continues at coordinate 4,525 of DASWAC010000042.1, read as the reverse complement.
GGCCAGCTCTCGATGCCCCGCCCGTTGGTGAGGGCGTCAGCTCACTGGATTTCCGGCCTCAGCAGCGTGACAGTCCTTCAGCTTTGATATCACCATGCCATCCCTCCTGGGGTGGCATCTGGATCCTTTAGACAGGGGATGAATGAGGCATAGATGGGCAGCCAAGACCAACAAACCCTCAAGCGCCTCGCTCTGGCACAGCGACGCGCATTGCAGCTGCAGCGTGCGATGCATCAGCTCTTGAACGCGTATCCTGATGCGCATCCGACGTGGCTTCTCCTCGCGGAGGATGCCGATCGCTTGTCCAAATATCTGGGGAATGCCGGGCAGAGCATGAGTCAGGTGCTCACGCGCGACCCTTACCCCAGCCAGCAGTGCCACATCAGCCATCATGCCGGCCGGTGTGTCCCTGAAGCGGAGGAGAATGCCCCCATCACTTTGGGCAAAGTCCTCACTGAGTAGAATCGGCCAACAGCCGGCGATCCACCTCCCCATCTTTCCAGCTCGTTCTTTTCATTCGACTTCGACACCAAGATCGCTCGGCCACCTCGACAGAGACTAGCGGGACCAACCCGGCAGCGGGCCTCCCACTAGTCTCTGCTTTTGCCCGCGCTGCACGCCGGGCTTGCTGGATGCTCCAGCCATGTGCAACGCTAGTGATGTTGCATCCCTCGCAGCGGGAGACAGGCTTCGTCCTGTGGTGAGGGCGAGCGGATCGCCGCCCGCGCGTCTGGACACATCGCTTTATGGAAAGGGCCCTGAACCTATGGCGAGTGAGTGGATTGATGTCTCGGTTCCCCTCCATTCCGGCATGGTGCACTGGCCGGACAATCCGCCCGTGCGCTTCGAGCACACCCTGAGCATGGACCACGGCGACATCTGCAACGTCTCGAAGCTCTCGCTCGGCGCGCACACCGGCACCCACATGGACGCGCCGGCCCACTTCGTACGTGGCGGGATCGGCATTGACCAGATGCCACTCACGGCGACCCTGGGGCGCGCGCGCGTGGTGGCGATCGACGACCCGGAATCTATCAAGGCCGGTGAGCTCCGTGCCCACGGCATCCGGCGCGGCGAGCGCATCCTCTTCAAGACCCGCAACTCCGAGCGTGGCTGGCGGACCGATGATTTCGTGGAGGACTTCGTCTACCTCGCGCACGACGCGGCGCAGCACCTGGCGGCGGTTGGCGTGCGAGCGGTCGGGGTGGACTACCTCTCCGTCGGCGGCTTCCGCGTGGATGGGCCAGAGACACACTGGGCGCTGCTCGAAGCGGGCATCTGGATCATCGAGGGGCTGAACCTGTCGCAGGCGCAGCCGGGCCTCTATGATCTGATCTGCCTGCCGTTGCGCATCGTGGGCGGCGATGGCGCGCCCGCACGGGCCCTGCTGCGCGCGGTGGACCCCAACGAGCCAGAGACGCTCTAGGGCTAGCGCATTATTGGCGTGCGTCACGATCGACCCGATGCTACAGACTTTCTCCTTGACGCGCTTCGGTGTATCGTAGAGGATGCCTCCGTACATCCGGCACACTTGGCGTGGCCGCGACGACCAAGCATGTGACGGGAAAGAGGATCCTATCGTATGCCAGAGCTTACCTTCTCACTGCTCGGCGCGCCTCAGCTCATCTGTGACACCGCGCCGATCAGCGTGGATACGCGCAAGGCGATTGCGCCGCTGGCATACCTTGCCATCACCCACCGGCCGCAGGCCCGAGACGCGCTGGCCGCCCTGCTCTGGCCGGAGTACGATTAAGCCCATGCGCGCGGCACCCTGCACCGCACCCCTCGGCGCTGCAAAAAGCTATCGGCGACGGCTATCTCACGGTGGATCGCGAGATGATTGGCCTGCGGCACGACGCGGGCATTCGTCTCGACGTGGATGACTTCCACGCCTGCATTAGCACCTGCCAGGCGCATGAGCTTCCCGCGACGGATCCCTGCGAGAGCTGCGCCGAGCAGCAGCCGCGCGACGCGCCGGTGCCAGCGATTGCCCTGACTGATGGCTGCGCCGGTGGGCATGCTGGAAAGAGCGACTGAGGAAGGAGCGTTAGTCTCGATATCGAGGGTGGTTTTCATGTCTCGCCTCCTTGGGCGTCTGAGGCGGCGGTGCGAGATGCGGTTCTCTGGGCCGTGCTACCCTCAATCGCCATCAGCATACTGGCAAGGCGTGACGAGTCCGTTACGTGCGCCAAGGTGTGGGCGTGTGGCAGGCGTATGCTTGTCCTCGGTGCGTCCAGCCGTGTCTCGCGGCGGCAGTCGCTTGGGCGCCTGGCTAGGACCATGCTATCCTAGTTGACGAGCAAGGCCGTTCTTCCGTTCTCTAGGGAGAGCGCTACACACGACATGTGGCGGGCATAAGGGAGCAATCTCATGGTGGGCAAGGCGGCCGGGCATCGAGTCTCACACGGGCGTGCGCCGCGGCGGGCGTCACTCGTGGCGCTGGCCTTGCTGCTGGCGAGCGTGCTGCTCACGGCGTGTGGCGGGGGCGCGGATCAGGATGCGGCGAAGCGCAACAAGGCGAATCTCGATGCCGAGCTGACCCATGCGCGCAGTGATCTCGGCCTGCCAGATTCCATGCTGACGAGTGTGACCTCCCAGGAATCGAAGATCGCGACCGGCGAGGGCGGTCTCCTCTACAGCTATGGCGACGCCGCCAGCAATTATGCCGTGCTGCTCAACCAGCTCAAAGGCATCGAAGCCACCGCCGCACAGACCTTGCGCACCCAGGCGCAGGCCGACCTCGACGCCTTCGCACGCATCCTGCGCCAGCGCCGCGACGACGGCTTTAGCGAGGTGGCGGACTATCAGGCGCGCTATGACCAGGCTCAGCTCGCCTTCCAGGCAGCCACGACGGCCGGCGAGTACGCCAAGGTGGACGCCACCGCTCAGGCGCAGACGGCGGCGCTGCAGGCGATGTGGCCCGCCTATCAGAAGCTGCAGAGCTATAAGGCGGTGCTCGACTCTCTGGCCAAGAATGGGATGAGCACGACCTTTGGCCAGCAGATGTATGACCAGGATATCCAGGTGTTTCGCGAGGCTAGCGCCGCCGCGCGCTATCAGGCGCTGACCGAGGTGATCGACGCGCAGATCGCGCAGCTGCTGGCGAATCAGGCGGCGGCGCAACCCTACATCACCGCGAGCCTGCTGCAATCCTTCCAGGCGCGCATTGACCTGCTCAGGCGCTATGGGAACGTGAGCGATGCCGCGACCTTCCAGCAGCAGCACGACCAGGATGCCCAACAGCTGGCATCCACCCAGCAGCTCGCGGACTACGTGGCGCTGGCGCAGACCATCGCGAAGCAAGACGGCGCGCTCGACATTCCACTCATCAAGGCAAAGGCCCAATACGATCTCACGCAGCTTCAGCAGCTCATCAGCCAGGCATCATCGGTCACCATCATCAATCCCTATGACCACAAGGCCTATCCCGCCATCTATCCTTATTCTGACCCGCTCGAAGGCATCGGCGACGCTAGCGACCGGCTCAAGGCCGCGCACACCGTCGCAGGCTATCAGGCAGCCGATACCGACCTCCTCGGCCTGCGGGTGGGGCTCCAGGCGCTGCTCGACAATATGAGGGACCCCACCGCGCATGACCTGGCCCACGCGACCGATCTCACGATGTTGCACTGGTATGGCGTCACCTCAGGCAAGGCGATTGTGATCTCGTTTACCGAGCAGACCGCCCGGATGTATCAGAATGGGAACCTGGTCAACTGGTCGTATGTCACCACTGGCGGCTATTGGTCGGCATCGAACTCGCTGCCCTCGGTGCCGGGCTATCACGAGGCGATGGCAAAGCTCTCGCCCACGATCTTCACCTCGCCAGACCCGGTTGGCTCCCCGGACTATTACCAGCCGACGCCCATCAACTATGCCATCGAGTACAACGACGGCGGCTTCTTCCTGCATGACGCCTGGTGGCGAGGCACCTTTGGCCCCTATACGAATCTGCCGCACCACGATCCCGCCGCATTCAACGGCGGCTCGCACGGCTGCATCAACTTCCCGCTCGCCTTCATGCCCTGGCTCTACGAGTGGACCAGCCTGGGCACGCCGATCATCGTGTATTGAGGCGCAGGCATCGTGAGGCGCAGATAGGGCGGCCACTCGACTGGGCCGGTGAGTGAGGCCGGGACTAAGATATCCACATCGTTCCTCTCGATGCCGTGTCCCAGCCTGAAAGCCGCCGCACTATGCCTCAGCCGCTGCCCATCGCCCATGCCAACACACTGCGCGACGCCATCCGCGAGCAAGCCTATGTGCTGGGTTTCGACATCGTGCGCTTCACCAACGCTGAGCCGCTTCCCCAGGCGCACCAGGCCATTCGCGAGCGGGTCGCCGCAGGCTATTTCACCGGCATGGATTGGTTCACCACCGAGCGGGCAGATGTCTCATGTGCGCCACGCTCGCTCTGGCCGGAAGCGCGCTCACTCATCGCCCTGGGGACGTTCTACCTGACGGAGCCAGCATCCCCGGCAGGCACCGAGCCACGCGGCACAGTCTCGCGCTATGCCTGGGGCGA
>DASWAC010000041.1:0-3322 GCA_036391335.1 Ktedonobacterales bacterium | reverse complement strand
CTCGCCCGGCGAGGAGGCGATCTGCTGATAGATCACCAACTTGTGACTGGCAAAATCGATCGTCACCACTCCGAAGCGCGAGAGCACATCGGAACCCAACAGACCATCATGGCCCTCGCCGCCCAGATCGGCGGCATAGATGCTGAGGCTCGGAAGGCTCACGCTGCCCATGGCCCAAGGCGTCACCCGCACGGGGGTCACGCTCTGGCTGCCGCCCACCCCGGCCACCGGGACATCTGTGCCCGTCGCTTGCAGGCCCAGATCATCGGCCACCGAGCGGCTGATCAGCGAGCGCGAGCTGCCGGTATCCACCACGAACGTGTAGGGTCCTTTGCCATGCACGGTGAGCTCGACCAGCAGCACTTTACCCCCGGCGCTATCGGTCTCCACTGCCATGGGAACTGTGGTCCCATTGTCACAGTTTGGTGGCGCGCTGACGGCGTTGTCACCGAGGCTGCAGGCAGCCAGGACCGCCGCGAAGATCAGCGTGACGGGCGCCAGTGCTCGCCACAAGCGTGAGCGTGTACCATTAAGGGCAGGAGTTCTCATGAGCGATCCTCGTGCTATCCGGGGTCGTCCCTGCCAAAGGGCGCGCCGGTCCACCAGGCGGCTTCAGCAGGGGCATCGTTCGCCACATTGTAGCAAAGGGGGAATGGCGCCCATGACTGAGCCAGACCACATCAGCCTGCGCGAGGCACAGACCCAGGTGGACGCCAGCATCCACGCGCTGGGCGGCTATTGGCCGCCGCTGGCCAACCTGGCCCGGCTCTTCGAGGAATGCGGCGAGCTGGCGCGCGCGGTGAACACCCTGCACGGCCCCAAGCGGCGCAAGACCGGCGAGGCTCAGGCCAGCGCGCACGAGGAGATTGGCGACGTGCTCTATGTCACCCTCGTGCTGGCCAACAGTCTCGGCGTAGACGCGGCAAGCGCGCTCGGCGACGCCCTGCGCAAGGCGGGCTCACGGGCAGCCCAGCTCTCGGCGACACCATCAGCACAAGGAGATCCCCAGGCATGAGCGACCGCTTGAACGATAACAGCACCTATCAGCGCTGCTTTGCCTGTGGCCAGCAGAATCCCTTTGGCCTGAAGCTGCGCTTCCGCCACGAGGGAGACCTCATCGTGAGCGAGTGCATGCCCGGGCCGGAATACGCTGGCTTCCCCGGCGTGGTGCATGGCGGCATCATCGCGACACTGCTCGATGAATCGCTCAGCCGGCTCGGCGCGGCACAGGGGCGCTGGCTGATGACTGCCCGCCTCGAGCTGCGCTATCGGCAGGCGGCGCCACTGGGTGAGCTGCTGCGGGTCGAGTCGCGGCTGACCGACTCGCGCAGCCGCCTCGTGCGCGGTGAGGCAGTGGTGCGGCTGGCAGACGAGCCCGGCACGGTCTATGCTGAGGCAAGCGGCACCTTCATGCCGCTCCCTGAGGACTATCTGCGTCACATGATAGAGGCGCACCCAGAGCTCTCGTCCTTCTTCAACCTGTGAGCGGCTACCCTTGCGTCGTGTCGGCCAGCATCTGCCCGTTTGGAATATCGCGCTGCCAAAAGGTCTTGCCGGTCGTCGCGTCAATGGCGGCGAGGCTGGTGGTGCATCCGCTGAGGCACGGGCCAAAGCCGTAGTAGCCTGAGCTATAGAGTTGCGCGAAGATCACGCCCTGGATGAGCGCGATGCTGCCCGCTTGATAGTGGCCAAAGAGCGCTCGCCAGGCGATCGTGCCATCCCAGGCGCGCACGGCGACGACCGCGCCGCCCCTATCTACACTATAGATCAGATCATGGGTGAGGTAGAGACCGGTGAGCGAGATAGGTGTGAAGCTGAAGTCCGCCGGGGAATCCCACAGCACATGCCCATCAGTGGCGGAGATCGCCTGGAGGTGCACATCTTTGGGAGGCTGTGTATTGATGAGCGTAATTGCCTCATTCGCAGCCAGTGCCGTACCACCATTGGCGCTCTGCCAGAGGGGCCGCCCGGTCTGACTATCGCGAGCATCAATGAAGACGCCAAGGGACCCCAGGTAAACGGCCTTGTCGTTGACCGCGAAGCTATCCGCATGCGTCTCGCTGAGCCATCGCTCTGCGCCATCCTTGCCAGCAATCGCCACGAAGGCACTGTTCTCTGGTGATGAAGCTCTGCGTCGCGGTGAGGTACTGCGAGGGACATCCCTGCCGGCAATCGCCACGAGGGCGCTGTTCCCGGCGAGAACGCTGAGGCGCGTGCCTGTCACCGGAAACGTGATATCGCCCGACATCAGCGCGTAGACGATGCCCTTGCGCACGACGATCTGCCTGCCCGCCATGCCTCGCACCTGCCACAGCTCCGTGCCATCGGCCGGGTTGAGGCCGTGGATGCCGTTGGCATCGTTCGCATACGCGACGACCGACGCATCCGCCGCGACGACAGCGTTGCCGGTGCCAGCGGGCAGCCGCGTGCGCCAGAGCAGCTTCCCATCGCTGACCCGCACCGCCACGATGCTGAACCCACCAGGCGCCAAATTTTCGAATACCGCGCCATAGAGGACACCGCCCACGATCACCGGAGCCAAGGTGAAGTGGCCGACCTGTGCCTGCCACATCGGCAAGCCATTATTCCCGTGCAGCGCCGTCAGGCCCGCCTTGCCGTCGCTCTCGAATGAGGTGAAGATCACCGGCGTGTCGCTCGAGAGCGGCGCGGGCGTCACCGTCGGGGCGCTGCAGGCCGAGAGCGCCATCGTCAGCAGCACGACGAGGATGAAGCAAAGCGTGGCTATCTTCAGCAAGCGTCGCATGTGGTCGCCTCCCTGTCGCCCTATTGTAGCCCATGCGCCAAGCGTGCGAGAATATCGACGGCCCAGCAAAGGGTGAGATGCTGTCCTCAAACGACCATTGACAGCACTGCGGCGTAAGAGCGCCAGCTTGTGCTATGTGCATCTGGGGCGTATGCATCTCACCAACCCCACCAACTCAAGGAGGTCTCATGCGGAAGGTCGCCCTGGTCCTGCACTCTGTCTCGCGGGTGCTCGCGGGTGCTCGCCGTCTGTGCCTGCATTGCAGGGCTAGGCGGAGGGTTCTTATTGGTGTTGTTCGCGGGTGCCGTCTGCTTTGACACCTGCCCCAGCCCAGAAGGCCTTCCCTCGGCATTAGCCCTCATCTCAGTCTGGGTGATGATACCCTGCGTCGCGCTTAAGGTGCTGGCGCTAGCGGCCTTTGTGCCCTATGGTGTCGCCACCGGGCAAGCGCGCCGCGCCGTCAGGCAGGCGGGAATCCTCCTGGGTGGCGGCCTGGTCGGTGTTGCTGCGCTTGGCGCACTCATACTGCTAGGTCAGGCCACCTCGTGGGGCAACTTC
>DASWAC010000040.1:0-2748 GCA_036391335.1 Ktedonobacterales bacterium | reverse complement strand
TAGCGTGTACGGGCTACGCAGGACGCTTACCCCACTCCTCCTACCTTTGAGAGAATATGATGGACCATGCGCACGGCAGGACTCATGCGCCACCGGATGTTCCCCTCACTAGGCTCGAGCACTCTGACCTATGGCCACATCACACGATGCCAATCACGACGGCCCCTCGCCGCGCACGCTGACCGGCGTGCTCGCCGTGCTCATGCTGGGGGTGCTGCTCTGGCTCTTCTATTTCCTCGATAGCACGCACTTCCAGACGGTTGTCTTCTTCTTCGAGGATGGGCACTGGGCGGCCCTCAACGCATTCGGCGTTCACCATGCCTTGGCCTAGCCGGCCCGCTTGCGGCTGGTTGCTCGCGATGATACGATGCCACTGCGCCGCATCTCGTGGCGCACGCTTTGCCCTCCCTCTCACCTGCAAGGAGCCATAGCCGTGTTCTTCGGATTAAAGCTGGCCGGCCGTCTGGGCGCCATGGTGCTCGGCCTCATCGGGGCGCTCGTCGCCCTCATCACCACCCTGGGCTATGTGGCGGTACACAATATCTATGCCGCCGCCAACAGTGGCGCGAGTCTCGACACCGTGCACTGGGAGGCCGGTCTGGCGCTGACCGCCGTGGGCGCGCTGGGCGCAATTCTCTCGCTGCTCTTTCCGCGTCTCGCGGCCTTCCTCATGCTCGTGGCCACGGTGGGGCTCTTCTGGCCCTTGGGACTCTATGCGGTGCCCGCGAGTGTGCTGCTGGCCCTGGGGACACTGCTCGCCTACGTTGATCGTACCGTCCGTCACAACAACGACTGACCCCCATTCCATCTCGCCATGCTGACCGGCCGCCGGCCCACTGCTATGTCGCGCGAGGCCAGGGCTAGCCGCGTCTTGGGTACACTCGCGCCCTTGTGATGGGTCGCGTCCGGTGATACACTGCGTGCAAGCCGGAGCGAAGCCGGTGGCTGATGCCTCGTGCTGAGGCTAGAAACGAGTGGCGAGATGGAAGTCTTTCGCGCGCTTGGCAGGTTTGGCGCCCTGCTCGTCGGCGGCCTGGGAGCCCTGGTCGCGATGATCATCGACTTCGCCTGGGGGGCAACGAATGCCGCCCTCAACATCAGTGGGGTAGACACGAAGCATTATTCCGCTGGCGTTGGCTTTCTCCTCGCATTGCTGGGCCTGCTCGGCGCTGTCGCCGCGCCGTTCAGTGGCATCGTGGGCGCGGTCCTCCTCGCAGTGGCGGGAATCGGCCTCTTCTTCATCATGGGCTGGATCGCCATCTTCCCGGCGATCTTCCTCTTCCTGGGCGCATTCCTCGCCTACATCGATCGCGCGCCGCACCCCAGCCAGACACGCTAGTCAGCCAGGGCAGTCAGCCAGGGCAGGTCAGCCAGGAGGGCAGTGACTATGCAAGGCATGTTTCGCCTGTTAGGGCGCGTCGGGGCCATGATTATCGGCACGTTTGGCGCGGTAATCGCCTTTGCCACCAACATCCTCTACTCGAGCATCAATGATGCGCTGAAGCTCGGTGGCGACAACGCGACGCACCAGACCCATGGGTTCTTGGGCTTCTTCCTTACTATCATCGCGCTGCTCGGCGCCATCGCCGCGCCGTTCAGCGGGCTGGTCAGCGCGATCATCATGGTGCTATGTGGGCTGGCGTTTTTCTGGGTCGTTGGCATCTATGCCATCCCGGCAAGCGTCCTGCTCTTCATCGCGGCGGCTATGGCCTATGTGGATCGCGGTACCCCTGGGCACCAGCACCCCGTGCTGCATGCCGTGAAGGGGGCGAACCCGCCGAGCCTGCCGCCACAATAGTCGCCTGAGCGATGGCGCCATGTGCGCCACGACTCGGTGTCTTTCCGGGCCCACCTGGGATCTCCTGGGTGGGCTTGTGATTTCCTCCCGACCCCATGCGTCTAATCAGCATGGGCGCCGCAGAGTCCGCTCGCTTGGCATGGCCATCATGGGGATGTGTCACTTGCTATGCCATCAGAGAGGTGCTATAATCAGCAGTTGGCTGCGCCAGACGGACAAGCCATGGTTCCCCGCACTAGCTCTTCGTGGTCTCACCGAGCGCCACGCGGGAATCTGCTTGCCCTCGGCGCATATGGTCAACGATGAGATTTGACTCAGCAGGAGATGACGACGTCATATGCCAAAGAACGATGCGATTGTGGTGGAAGGTGTCGTGGCCGAGTCGCTTCCTAACGCCATGTTTCGCGTCGAATTGGAAGACGGGCATGTCGTCATGGCCCATTTGTCGGGCAAGGTGCGCATGAATTATGTGCGCATCGTGCCTGGTGATCGTGTGCGGATCGAGCTGTCACCCTATGACCTGAGCAAGGGCCGCATCATCTGGCGTAATCGGAGTTAGGTGAGGCGTGAGGGAGTCGCTCGCGGATATGAGGAGGCGGTGGATATGAAGGTACGTGCGTCGGTCAAGCCGCGCTGTGAATATTGCAAGGTGATTCGTCGCCACGGCGTGGTGATGGTGATCTGCAGCAGAGTGCCCAAGCACAAGCAGCGCCAAGGCTAAGGGAGTCACGGTTCTCGCCCAGGGGTCGCTCGTGCGGCATCTGGGCCGCCTGCGTTCCAGGTGGGCTCACGCATCAGACGGTGCGAGCGCCCCCAGGGAGCTCGGAGCCCAGACGGGCAGTTGTTGAGCGATCAGTGAGGAAGGACCTGGCTCATGGCCAGAATCGCCGGGGTAGACATCCCCCGCGAAAAGCGCGTCGAGGTCGCGTTGACCTACATCTACGGGGTTG
>DASWAC010000039.1:0-7800 GCA_036391335.1 Ktedonobacterales bacterium | reverse complement strand
CGCCAACTGAATCAGCTCCACCTGCAGTGGCTAGCTGGCCAGATCGATCCTAAGGCGCTGGAGTACGCAGGAGGCTGGTAGGGCTTTGCCAAGAGCCCTACCTTGCCGCTGGATCAGGCCGCAGATGCGCGGCGGGTGGTCAGGTGTGAGCGGCCAGCCCCCCAGCATGCCATCAAGGGCAGCTGGATCCAAGCTAGCGCCGGGCGCATTATAGCGAGCCACCACTTCGGGCTGAGCCAGCTCAGAGCGCGGCTTCGACTCATGCTTGAGGATGTGATTCGCGTCTTCTGGGAAGAGGAAAGTCATATCCTCATGGCCCGCGGCGGCACGCTGCAGCGGCTCGCCATCGGCTTGCCAGTCGACCTGGAGGTCCTTCTTCCCGATGATGACTAACACTGGGACATCTACCTGCCTGAGCAGAGGAGCTGCATCGGCCATCCAGAGCTCACGGGCAAAGGGGAGGTTGGCCGGGGCCTCTAGCGCCCGGAGTAGCATCTGGACATCCTGCGGCAGCGATAGATCCGGGGCGATGGGCTCCTCTGCCAGGAAGCGCGCGACGGCCGCATCATAGAGTGCCAGCAGCGCGGCCCCATTTGGAATGCCCGCGGCCTGCGCCGCCAATTGGTCGTGCGCCACTATGCCGACGGGCCGCCCGGGAGGGGCAATCAGCATGAGTCCCGCGAAAGGAATCGCGGGGTCATGCACCTGATAGCTCAAGGCGTGCAGAGTTCCCTCGCTGTTGGCGACCGCGAAGATCTGGCCGTTCCGCACATAGGCTTGACTTGCCAGGGTGCGCACGGCTCCGGCGAGCTCATCAACGTGGCTTTGCATGCTGACCGTGCCAGCGAGCGCTTGCCAGTTTTCCCGCGCATGTGGACCCGACGCGCGCTTATCGTAGCGTAAGGAAGCGATTCCCGCGCGTGCCAATGCCTCGGCAATCAGGCGAGCGCTGCCGTTCGTTCCCGGCAGCAGCGGCGAATTCCAGTCGCGGTCGGTGGGACCGCTGCCCGCCACCATCACCACCCCGGCAAATGGCCCAGGACAACATGGTCTGGCCAAGGTGCCCTCGATGGTTGTTGAGTCCAGCTCCCAGCTGACGTCTGAGCTCTCTGCATCCGCCTCGTGCTCGGTCATGACGCACCTCCCTATCATAGTGCGATGGAAGACTTCCTCCACATGTGCCAATGTAGCTCCCGGTCGGTCTGAGGCAATCCCTGCCGCCTCACGCTTCCCGGCCATAGAGGACATAGGCCAGCATGCCCAAGATGCTGCCGAAGACGATGATGAGCGCCCAGACATTCTTGTCGCCGTTCACCCGCCGCTCCGGCTTATAGAGGTCGTTGATGAGGTACATCGCCACTCGCAGATCGATGATGAGGAGGAGGATGACGATCACGAGGGTAATGACGGGCGGCAGGCCAGCGCTGGGGTTACTATGGGCGATCATACCGATTCCTCCGATTGTTCTCGGCGGCTCCATGCCGCACTAGGACGCGCAAGCAGCTTCATTCCTTCGGCTCGGCGGACGGCGCGGCGTCGCGGGGCGTGTCCGAAGACTCGGCGTCGGGGAAGGTGACAAACGCAAAGAGGCGACGGCGACGGTGTGGCGCTGGCTGATTACTCAGGAACGGCTGCAACGCTTGATTGAACGCGGTCACAGCCTGTGTGAACTCCTCGTCGCTGAGATAGAACGGGATTTCACGATAGCCTGCGCTGTCCGCGAGTAGATCGATTGGCATGTCTTGCTGGAGGTAGCGAGCGAAGTCGCCAAGCAGCGTCGTGATGAAGATCGTGAAGTAGCGAAGATGATCTTCGCGTGAGACGTTCGCCAGATCGGCCGGGCTGAGCTCCACCCTAGTGTCGGCGAAGGCATAGAGCTTCTCGACGACGCCACGCACCGGGCGCTCAGAGACCACACGCAGCAGTCCCGCACGCGTGAGCATGCCGAGGTGGTGATAGAGCGTGGCCTGAGGGATGTCGGGCAGCAGCTCACTGAGCTGGCGTGCGGTCAGCTGGCGGCGCGCCAGCGTTATCATGAGGCGCATGCGCACCGGATGGAGAATCAAATCGGCGCGAGAGGTCGCCATCGCCCACTCCAAATCTTTGGACTATTCCATATAACTAGAATGGTGGTCATGGAGCTCGCATGTCAAGGGCGTATGCGACCCACATTGTTCAAGGAGATTCCAGGGCACATCATCAGGCTGGCGCCTCTTTCTCACTGCCCAGGTATACCGAGCCCGTCTGATGTGAACCCAGTGGGCCGCGCGCCGCACCTTCTCGCATGAGAGGCTATCCTCACCGCTCATCCCCGATGTCGCATACACTGATAGATGTGTGGCTTGGGAGAATCGGGACACGATGTACGTCTCACTGGTCCCTATCAGCGCATGGCGCGAGGAGGCTCTCATGCCCGCCCTCACCGGTCTCTTTCGGCGTTGGGAGGTGCGACCGACACTGCGCCTGCTGACCCCGACAGAGAAGGCATCACTCGGCGCGCTGCTCGACGGGATGACGGCTGACCTGCGCAAGCGCCCCGATGTTAGCTTCGCCGCCGTGTCGTTACAGTATGGTCCGCAGAGTGAGGGCATCACGGCAACGATCGTGCTCACCGCGCCTTCAGCGCCCGGCGCCGCCGTGGATATGGCGACGGAGCTGCTGGCGCAGGCGTGTGCCGCTGCCGGCTGGCAGTGGATGCCGTCAATGAGATCGTGGTGGAAATGGCCGAAGTTGACCCGCGCTCACTGTAGCGGAGGGCTACCCCTGTGGCTGGGAGAGGCGATCCCCGACAAGGCCACCTCGCCCGCGACGGTCCTCCTGACGCACCGCATCGCGCCCGAGAGCGCCACCGAGCGCGAGTATGTCGTGAGCCGCCGGCAAGGGGATGGGCTGGTGGCTCAGAGTCAAACGCTCCAGCTGGTCCCGCCGGGGATGGGGAAGAGCTTCGATGGTGATCCCCTGCTCACCGACGGGAAAGCCGATATCGTCTGGCTCGCGTCGTCGCGACCGGTTTGCCATCTGCCGCGCCCACACCGTCACCGGAGACGTGGCGACCTACCAGCCTGATGCGCCGACGCCGACTTCGAGCACATCACCTTCGAGATCAGGAACCCCACGCTGGTTCACACCTTCTTCAAGAGCCCGGTATGGCAGACCTATATCTCGCCACTGCCCGACGAGGCGCTGCAGGCGAAGAAGCGGCGGCTGGAGACGATCAATCGGCTCCAGGATGCCGTGGCCGGCCTGCGGGCGATCGTCTCGGCGCAGACGCGCTGACGGCGGCGAGAGCGCCCGCCCGTGAGCACACAAAACCCCCGGGCCGGTGGGGTCCGGGGGCCAATGATAGTGCGGGAAGATCGCTCAGGCGGCTTTGGGCTGCGTTGGGCCGGCGAAGATGTAGATGAGCATCGTGATCCCGCTGAAGAGCAGCAGAAGGACGAACCACACCCACTGGCCGAGCTGGGCCAGCTTGATCAGGGCGCCGATATACCCGATGGCGCTCAAGACGCCAGCCACGAGGAAAATCACGGTGGCCACGAGGGCAAGGATGGCGTTGCCACCGGTGACGGCGCCCGTCGTCGCATCGGCACTGGCACCGGACAGCGAGAGAACGAAGACGACGCCGCCGATGATGGCTAGGACCAGGCCGGCGAGATACAGGTTGCGTGATGTTGCGCGCTGCATGTGTTCTCCTTTGGAGAGATGATGGTCGGGAGATGCTACGACACCAGCCGTGCCGTGTGGGGCGATTATACAAGGAGACGGCGGCGCGCGCAAGTAGCCTGCGTCACCTCGTGCCCAAGCCTTGCAACACCAGCGCCACGCCTGGCTTTTCGCGCGCCGTGTCATGCCGCAGTGCGCGACCAAACATGGGCCGCGGGCTGCGGGAAGCTCATGGGCCACATAGTCATGACGATTTGCCACCGGGAGCCGCGCGTGAAAAAATGGTTCCCGCAATCCGCCTCACAGCAAGGAGCGCACGATGAGGCTACCTCTGCCACGGACAGCCATGCTTGGCGCACTGCTCGGCCTGGCGCTCGCGGGGTGCGCCAGCAGCGCCACCAGCACCTATCATCCACTTACGCCAACGACCACCGCAGGGAGCGCGGCCACATCCACCCCAGGCGATGCGACTCCCAGCGCCACTCCAGCGCGACCCAACACGCCCACCACGACTCGTGTCCCGTCTACGCCGACGCAGCCCTCATCCCCAGGGATTCCCGGTGCCCTGCGGGTGAGCGGAAGCCACCTGGTGAACGCGAGCGGCGCGACCGTGCGCCTGCGTGGCGTGAACTACTCCGGCGCGGAGTATGCCTGCATTCAGGGGTGGGGCATCTGGGATGGACCGTCGGATGACGCGATGATCGCCGCGATCGCCTCGTGGCGCACCAACACGGTGCGTGTGCTGCTGAACGAGGACTGCTGGCTCGGCATCAACGGCGTGCAATCGCAATATGGTGGCGCCGCCTATCAAAAGGCGATTGGTGACTTTATCGCGAAGCTTGCCGCGCACGGACTGTACGCAGAGGTGTCGCTGATCTGGACGGCTCCCGGCGCGGCCCAGGCCACCGACCAGTCGCCCATGCCCGATGCGGACCACTCACTCGCGCTGTGGAGATCCGTTGCGTCGTATCTCAAGAACACGCCCACAGTCATCTTTGGCGCGTATGGTGAGCCGCATGACGTTGACTGGCTCTGCTGGCGCGATGGTGGCTCAGCCTGCTCAGTGGGCTATAGCGCCGCCGGCATGCAGGCGATCGTCAACACTATTCGTGGCGCCGGGGCGCGCCAGCCGATCACAGTGTCGGGCATTGATTGGGCCAACGATCTCAGCCAGTGGCCGCAGTATCGCCCGAGTGATCCGCTGGGCCAGCTCGTTGCGGAGTTCCACCAATATGGTGACAACACATGCCACGACGCGACATGCTGGAATTCACAGCTCGCGCCGGTGGCCGCGCAAGTGCCACTCGTGACGAGCGAGCTTGGTGAGAGTGTGAATGGCACGTGCTCCAGCCAGTTCATCAGCAGCTATATGGCCTGGGCCGACGCTCACGGCGTTGGCTATCTCGGGTGGACTTGGGACACCTGGGGAGACTGCGAGTCGCTCATCACCGACTTCAACGGGACGCCCACCCAGGGCTTTGGCCAGGGATTCAAAGCGCACCTCATGGCGAGCTGACCCCATTGAGGGGTGTGGCTAGCCCATCACGCCCCGCCCATTGTGGGGAGCAATTTGACGCTCTTCGCGCCTGGCTCCTATACTGCCACCCACAGGCGTGCTGCTTGCTCGCGAGTCTTTGCCTTCGCGCAGGCCGGCGCATTGGCGTAAGGAGAAACGAGCATGGCAGTCTTTCGGCGCGGGCGTGGCGCACAACCCCCGGTGCCGCCCGATGTGGCTGGCAGTGTCGTGCCCGAGCGCGGTGGCCTCACCCCGGTGGCCGCGTGGCCGGAGGCGCTGGCCGCGCTGCGGGCTATGGCCCCCGTCTCGGGGCCTGTCTCGCCACTATTCGCCGGTGTCTGCCGCTATTACCATGATTGCTTCTCCGCGGACTCACGCGGTGGCACCCTCATCAACGTCTTCGACAAGAACCAGGCGGACTATCTCACCTTCAGCGAGCCGATCGAGCGGCTGCTGACCACCGAGACCGACCGCATCGAGGTCCCGCTGAGCATCGGCGTGACAGCGCAGAATGCCGCCGACGTGAACCGCCGCGAGAAGTTCCTCATCTATGGCTCGGTCTTCTTGGTGGGCCGTGGGCCCAACGTCGGGCGACGCCGGGGCGAGCTCTATTGCGCGCCGGTGCTCTACTGGCCGGCCCGCATCGCGCAAGAAGGCTCGCAGGCGTGGCTCTCGGTCGATCTGGAAGAGCAGCACGTCAACTTCCCGCTCATCGCCTCGCTGATCGACGCTGAGACTGACGAGCAGGCCCAGGCCTATGCCGAGGCCATTCTCGGGCTGGTGCCCACCGCGCCGCTCGACCTCACCGCGCTGCGCGAGTTCTCGCATGTGGTGGCCGAGCTGATTCCCGATCTGCGCACCGATGATCTGCTCGCCTTCCCCGGCCTGCAAACCGAGGATGCCCTGCGCGACCTCATCAACCACGACAGTCCGGTGCAGCTGGTATGTGCCTCGGCCATGGCCCTGGTGCGCCGCCCCACTGAGGCACGTGGCGTGCTCACCGAGCTGGGCGAGATGGCGAATCGTGGTGAGATGTCGGTGCCGCTGGCGGCCGTGTTTAGTGACGCCGCGGTGGCGCAGCCCCACACCAAGGGGCAAGGCTCCGCCTCGCTCAGCCTCAAGAGCCGCCCGATCCTATCCGGCGCGGAGCTCTCGAACGCGCAGACGCGCATCCTACGGCAGGCGGAGACGCGCCCGCTCACGCTGGTCATCGGGCCGCCGGGCACCGGCAAATCGTTCACCATCGCGCAGATCATCCTCGATGCCGTCGCGCGTGGGCAGACCATCTTGCTGGCCTCGAAGATGAACAAGGCCGTGGATGTGGTGGTCGAGAAGCTCATGCCGCACCTGGGCGGGCTGACGGTCATCCTGCGTGGCGGCGACCGGCGCTATCGCGATGAGCTGAAGAAGTTCCTGGATAATCTCTTCGACGGCACCGGCGCGCCGCCCAAGCCGCGCCCCGGCGAGATCGAGATGCTGGAGCAACGTCTGCGCACCGCCGACGATGAGCTGGCCACGCTGGACGCCGAGATCGTCTCCATTCTCGGCGAGGAGAGCGCCTGGACCCGCGATGTGACGGTCTTCTCGCGCGTGCGCACCCCCGCCTATGACGAGGAGGCCGCCGCCGCCCTAGGCGCCGATCAGATCGTGGCCACCCTGGACGAGATGCGCCGCCTCGACGCGAGCCGGACGCCCCTCTTTGGCTGGGGAAACTCGCGCAAGCGGGAGCACATGGCGGCGGACCTGGCCGCGCGGCTGGGCATCTCGCGTGACCAGGCGGATCGGCTGGATGCCGTGGTCGAGCGTGAGCGCCTGCGTGGCCGTGTGCTGGATGTGGAAGACGACCTGACCGCGCGTGAGGACCTGAACGCGCTGCTGACCCGCCATGCGCGGCTGCGGGCCGACCGTGGCGCGCTGGTGGGCGAGCTGCTGGGCCTGCGCCGCCGCGACGCCCTGGCCGAGGCGCTGCGGCTGAACCGGCGCACACTCTCGCTCTTCAAGACGGCGCTGGAAGCGCGCAGCACAGCCGAGCAAGACAAGATCTTCAGCGAGCTCGACTTCAGTGCGCTGCTCGACACCTTCCCCATCTGGGCGACGACGAATCCGCACGCGGCGGAGATCCTGCCGCTGACGCACGAGATGTTCGATCTGGTCATCATTGACGAGGCGTCACAGTGCGACGTGGCCAGCGCCCTCCCGCTGCTCTATCGCGCCCGGCGCGCCATCGTCTGCGGTGATCCCAAGCAGCTGCGGCACCTCTCCTTCCTCCGCGAGGACCGCCAGGCCGCGCTCGCCTCGCAGCATGGGCTATCCGCCAGCCAACGCTCGCAGTGGAATTACCGCACGCACAGCCTGCTGGATGTGGTCAACGGCGCCCTGCCCTCCCAGGATGATGTCGTGCTGCTGGATGAGCACTACCGGAGCCTGCCGCAGATCATCGAGTTTAGCAACCAGTCATTCTATGGCGGCGCCTTCCGCGTGATGACACGGCGGCCAGACACCATCGGGCACCGCAGTGTCGAGCTGAAGCGGGTGAACGGCGTGCGCGTCAAGGCCGGCTATAACGTCGAGGAGGCCGAGGCCATTCTCACCGAGATCAACAAGATCGCCAAGGCCGAGGC
>DASWAC010000038.1:0-6918 GCA_036391335.1 Ktedonobacterales bacterium | reverse complement strand
CATATTGAGTGCGGCTTGATCGGTCAGTGGCCACAGGAGCGTGATTGCCGCGAGTGCTGGCCAGAGGATGCACAGGATCAAGACGGTTCCGAGCCTGTTGCGTGGCATCTTGCGGTGTGTGCCTGCCGCAGCGGTGCGGGGCGCATCAGCGAGAACTATCATGGAGCTGGGATCCTGCAGGGACTTATTCAGCGTCCGAAGTGCCAGGCCGGTGCGCGCGGCAATCGTATTGAGGATGTCGCGATTGCGGGGCTCGACATCGCCCAGCGTCAAGCCCACCGGCTCGTACATCTTCGCCGTGTTCTTGATACTCAACGTGCCCTTCGAGAATGCCAACGCCTGCTGGACATAGTCGTGCCAGGTGATGACCGCTCGTGACCCATACACTCGGTAATCGCGCGGGCTGTCGGCCGGTGGAAACCTCGATGAGACGTATCTCTGTCCACGGAATGTTCCGCTTCCGTCCCCAAGGAGTATGTTGCGCAATACCGTCAGGTGAGGTGATGATGCCGAAGGTCTTCTTCCGTGCCTGTGGCATGAACTCCATGAGGATGAGTGCTATCGCGCAGAGCCAGACAGGGGCGAAGACCGCCGGAATCTCTTCGCTATAGATGCGGAACGGCCAGCTGATCCAGGGTTGCTCCCAGTCAGCGCGCGGCGCGATGACGAGGACCGCGATGCTCAGGGAAAGCATTACCACCGCGATTGGCACAAGGAAGAAGAGCATGGCTAGCGCTGCCCTTCGTGTTCCCTTGGTGGGCCGCCAGAGGAGTGTCAGCGGCTCATCGCTGAAGGCAGGGGCGCGCTCAGGGTGGAGCGGTAGCCTCGCCAGTGGCATCGCGTCTGGCTGGCCTGCCAGGGCACGTCGCCTGATCTTCTTGCGCCGGCGTGCATAGAACGCGCTCACTCCCAATCCTATGGCCAGCGCTACCAAGAACGCCGCGAATCCTACGGTGAGCCAGGTGGTCTCATGCCCGAGGTGAAACTCCTCGTCAACCGGGTAGGATGAGATTTCTACTGCGGCCATGACAACGGCCACACCCACGAGGCCAATCGCGCCTACAATCCGTAGCCACCAAAAGCGATCGAGGAATGGCATAGCGCTTCCATCCATCTGTGCGGCAGACGATCAATGTGGCGCGAGCATAGCACGGGTGGGCTCATCAGGCAAGGGCCGTCATGAGAGCGCGGCCAGCCCTGCCCCCGCCAGCGCACAGAGGACCACGACGAGCCACGGTGGCACCTTCCATATCGCCAGGAGCCCGAAGGCCACCACTGCCAGGGCGAAATCGCGTGGCGCGCGGATCGCGCTCGTCCAGATCGGCTGATAGAGCGCCGCCAGGAGGATGCCGACGACTGCCGCGCCGACGCCGCGCAGACCCGCCTGCAAGCCCTCGATGGTGCGTAGCCGGCTCCAAAAGGGGAGGACGCCGGTGACGAGGAGGAACGAGGGGAAGAAGATGCCGACCAGCGCGAGTGGCGCGCCAAGCCACCGCCACGGCCGGCCCAGACTCAGCGCGCCGAGATAGGCTGAGAAGGTGAAGAGCGGGCCGGGAACTGCCTGCGCGGCGGCATAGCCGGTGAGGAATTGATCGTTCGTCACCCAGCCGACGGGCACTACTTCGCGCTGCAGGAGCGGCAGCACCACATGGCCACCGCCAAAGACGAGTGAGCCCACCCGGAAGAAGGTGTCGAAGATGGCCAGCGGCTGCGACGGCGCGAGTGCGCGGACGACCGGCAGGCCGAGCAGCAGCGCGAAGAAGGCCAGCCAACAGGCCACGGCCACCCGGCGCGAGATGGTCAGCGAGAGCGCGGCGGGCGTCGCTTGTGGCGCGCCACGCAGCAGCACGAGCCCGACCAGCGCCGCCACCGCGAGGATGATGATCTGCGCCACCGCCACCGGCCAGAGGAGGATGGCCACTGCCGCGAGAATGGCCATCGTCGCGCGCGGCGGGTCCGGCGCCAGTGTTCTGGCCATGCCCCAGACGGCCTGCGCCACCACCGCCACTGCCACGATCAATAGTCCGCGCAGCCCGCCCGACTGAGTGACACCTTGGCCTCCATTCGTCACCAAAGCGAAGATGGTCAGCGCGAGCGCGGAGGGCAGGGTGAAGCCGAGCCACGCCGCCACTCCGCCCCAGCCGCCGGCGCGCAGCATCCCCAACGCGATGCCCATCTGGCTGCTCGACGGTCCCGGCAGGAATTGGCACAGCGCCAGCAGATCGGCATAGCTCCCCTCGTCCAGCCATTTGCGCCGGACGACGACCTCCTGCCGGAAGTAGCCCAGGTGCGCGGCGGGTCCACCGAACGAGGTCAGCCCGAGACGGAGAAACACGCCAAGGATCTCGGTGAAGGTGCCTTCATGGCGCCCTCTAGTGATCTCGTCGCTCACCTGGCTATGCCTTTCTTCAGTGCGCCGCGAGCTCGACCGGGAAGTCACAGGCCTGCCACGCGGGATAGCCGCCATCCAGCGCTCGCGCGTGAAAGCCATGCTCACGCAGCACCACGGTGGCCCGCTCACCTCTGGACTCGCCATGGTGATGCATGTTGCAGTACGTCACCACCGGACGGTCACGCGCGATCGTGGCAAGCTGCTGCGCAAGCTGGGCCAGCGGGATGTTGATGGCGCCAGCCACATGGCCGGCCGCGAACTCGCTCGGGCCACGCACGTCGATGACCAGCGTGTCCGCACCCTCTGCCCGCACTTCCTGCGGGCTCACCAGTGGTGCGCGCTGTACCCCGGCCTGGCACTCGGCCTCGGCGAAGATCGCCTGGAAAGCCGGCGTGTCGCGAAGGCTGTCGAGATCGCCGTCATGCTTCGACCATTCCACCAGAGTCGGGCGGAGCCTCAGCGCCTCCGGCAGCAGGGCCAGCGCGCGTTCTGGCCAGCCACTCGTCGCGAAGAGGCATGCTTGATTATAGAGCACGCCACCCAGGCTGCTCGCCGGGAAGCGCGCCTGGCGCACTCTGGCGAGCGCCGCGTCTTGCAGTGTGAGGACCTGCTCGCGCCGCCCACTGCGCAGATACCATGAGGCGATCTCGCGGAGTGGATGCCACAGGCCGTTGCCCAGCGTCTCACCGCGCACCGGCTCGCCCTCCAGCGCAGCGAAGCGCTGTGGATCGTTGAGGTCTTCCTCGCTGAAGTGATCCACCGCCGCGAGGAGGGTCGCTTGCGCCTTCGCTCCTTCGGCACGCACGCCCTCGAAGGACTGGCTGTGATGCTCAGTGAATGCCTGGCTGTTGATCTGATGGATGACGGCCATATCATGCCAGATGGAAACTGTCTCGCCGTGTCGCAGCGCCTCCAGCTTTCCAGCCTGCAGCTGTTTCCAGACCATGATGTTTGCCAGATAGTCTTTCGCCGCCCAGTTCTCTGGCGTCCCGATCGCATCGCGCTCTGCGGCGGTCAGGCTCTCGACCATCGCGTCTTCGCACTCGCGGGCGAATCGCAAGAGGCCCAGGATGTCTGCCTTGGCGAGTCCATCGCTCATCGTGCCATGTCCTTTCCTGTCGCGCTCATCTCCGGAGACCATCTCCGGTCCACGGGCAACTGTCCGCTCATCACTCGATGGGGCGATCGCTTACGCTGATTTTCTAGAGCGTCGCAAAGAATTCGTGTAAGGAAAGAATGTTTCACGTGATAAGTGGATGCGAGGCGCGGAGGGACCGCGCCGCAAAGCTGAAAGCGTGCGCCTCAATGAATATGGAGAAGCCTTGTCTCTTCTGTGAGGGGAAATATCTGGGAGAGCAGCATCCCGAGCTGGTGGTGTTCGAGGATGAGCGGTTCTACGTGATTCACAGTTTAGAGGAGGAGACGCCCACCTATCTTGGCGAGCTGCTCACCGTGACGAAACGCCACCTCCCCAGCTTCGCCAGCCTCACTGGCGAGGAGGCCGCAGCGCTCGGCGGGCTGCTGACGCGAGTGAGCGCGGCGACGCAGGCGGTGACAGGCGCCAGCCACAGTTATACCTACTTCTTTGGTGAAGGAAATAAGCACTTGCACATCTACACAATCGCCCGCTATGACGCCATGCCCGCCGAATACGTCCGCCTTGCGACGGATGCGTGGCCCGACGCGCCTCGTGGCAGCGCCGCCTGTGTCGCAAAGCTCTGTGCGCGGCTCCGCGCTCACCTGGCGAATGGCGCCGCCTCTGCGCCTGACGTGTCGAGTCGCGACTGATGGTACGCTAGCAGGGCGACGGAAGGGGGATGTGAGATGCTGAATGTACCAAAGCCACAGTCACTGCCTGGCGAGGTGGAGCGCTTGCGCTCCGCCCTTCTCTCTGATCGTGACGGCTTGCTCACCAGCACCAGGCAACGCCTGGTCCGACTGGCTCGCGCGCGCGGCATTCCTCCCCACGCTCTCGACGATGTCGTGCAAGAGACGCTCCTCGAAGCCTGGAGTCATCTCAACCGCCTGACCGCACCCGCCGGCTTCTCTTCGTGGATCGATGCAATCGCGCGCAATGTCTGCCGTCGCGCCACTCAGCGCTATGCGGCGGATCGGCGCCACACCCTGACCACCCAGGAGATTGCTCCGCCAGTGAGCGATGGAGGCGATGCCTTCAGCGAGGTCCCTGATAGCAGCTTGCCAGATCCTGTCGAAGAGCTAGATCGGCATGACCGTGTCCGATTGATCGATCGCGCCCTTGGCGAGCTCCCACCCAGCGCGCGCCGGCTTATCGACCTGTGTTACCTTCTCGACATGCCGCATTCCGAGGTGGCCGCGCGGCTCGACATCTCGCGCGCGGCGCTGGATACCCGGCTGCATCGGGTGCGCGCGCGGCTACGCGCGTTGCTGAGCGGTCCGCTGCGGGCCGAGGCGGAGGTGCTGGGTCTGGCGCTCGATGCGAGTGTGGCGGATGGCTGGCAAGAGACGCGATTGTGGTGTCCTGAATGCGGTGTCCGGCGCCTCCAGGGAGCCTTCGTCTCGCCCGAGGATGGTATGGAACCCAACCTGCATCTGCGCTGCCCGGCGTGCGCGGCGAGATTCGGTCGCGACACAGTGCACAGCATGGGGCTCATCGCACTTGGCGGCATGAAGTCGTTCCGGCCCGCGTGGAAGCGCACGATGGCTGGTATGGCGGCTCGGATGACGGCGGCCCTCGCCGCCGGGGAGCATCCGTGCCTGTGGTGTGGCCGCGCGGCCAGCCTCGCCGTTGAGACTAGCGTGCGTGAGGCGGATTCCCTGCCGGAAGGGTATTGGATTGCCATGCGCTGTGGACATTGCGGCAATGACCTCGCCGCAGAGGGCGACATTCCGGCGGTCGATCAGCTTGTCTACTGGTCACACCCACGCACTCGCGACTTTCTACAGGCGCATCCCCGCGTCACCAGCGCTTCCGTCCTTCCTCTTGATTATCACGGTGCGCCCGCCATTCGCCTGGATCTGGCAAGCCGAGACAGCGGCGAGCATGTCACCGTGGTGGCCCATCGCAAGACCTTGGATGTCCTCATGGTGGAGTGACGCATCATGGCGGGAAATCCGTATGCGCAGCCTACCGCACCGGTGCTATCCTCCGGATTGAAGCATGCTGCCGCACGGAAAGGAGCCCGCGCCATGATACTGCGTCCCTATCGTGATGAGGCCGACCTCGAGGCTATACTTGCAATCACCAGGGCTGCTGTCTCGGCGAATCCACAGGTCGCGCTCTATCATCCCGGCGATGTGATCTGGCAGCGGTTCCGACGGCCCGCCACCACCTTCGATCCCGCCCGGCATATCTTTCTCTGGCAGCAGCCGGACGAGCCCCCATCGGCCTTCGTGTGGCTGGATGGCGAGGCGAGTATCCAGGTCAGCCCTGGCTGGTTAGCGAATCCTGACGCGATAGATGCCTTGCTCGCCGCGCTGGAAGCGCACCTGCGGACGACAGGCGCGACCGTGATCGAGACAGAGGCCGTCGCTGGCGATCTCGTGATGGAGGCCGCTTTGAGCCGGGCGGGTTTCGCTCGCGGCGAGACGACGCTGGTGCGCTTCGAGCACGCGCTGGCCACACCGCTGGCGCCCGCCACGCTTCCCCCTGGCTGGCGGATCGAGTCTGTCACACGTGAAACACAGCTTGCCCAGCGTATCGCCTTGCACCGCGAGGTCTGGTTCCCCTCGCAGGTCACGCTCGCCGCGTATCTCCGCCTGCGGGCCGATCCTCGCTATGACCCCGACCTGGACCTTGTGGCCGTCAACGAGCTTGGCGATTATGGCGCCTATTGCATCTGCTGGCACGATGCCGCCACACGCACGGGCCTCTTCGAGCCGGTCGGCGCGAGCAATCCCTATCGTCGCCTCGGGCTGAGCAAAGCAGTGCTGACCGAGGGGCTGCGCCGCTTGCGCGAGCGTGGCGCGACCCATGCCTACGTCAACACTGGCAATGTGGATGTTCCACCCAAGTTCGGCGCTCAGGCCGCCCAGGCTCTCTACCGTGCGGCAGGCTTTGCCATGGTCCAGCATCTGTGCACCTGGCGCAAGACACTCTAGCCTTCCGGCGGTCACGCTTCCTTGAGGCATACCGCGCTTGTATGGTATCGTGCGAGATACGAACAGAAGTCTTGCATTGGATGCATCATGAGCGACTATGTGCGGGTGGCCTCGCTCTCCGAGGTTCCCGCCGGCGGCTTGCACCGGGTCATCGTCGGCTACACCTTGATCTGCCTCGCCAACGTTGACGGGGACGTCTACGCCATCAACGATGACTGCACGCACATCGGCGGCTCGCTGAGCGAGGGCGAGCTGGAAGGCTGCGTGGTCACCTGCCCTGTGCATCTGGCGCGGTTTGACGTGCGCGATGGCCGTGTCCTCCGTGGACCCGCCCGCGACGATGCCGAGACCTACCTTGTTCGTGTCGAAGGTGATGCGATCTATGTGGCCCTGACGCTTGGCTCCTGAGCGAGCGGCGTCATCACGGATAGGGAAGTGTGCGGTGC
>DASWAC010000037.1:0-4032 GCA_036391335.1 Ktedonobacterales bacterium | reverse complement strand
ACTACCGGCCCTGCCTGGGCGATCCGCCGTTCTCGGGCTCGGCGCACAGCCTTATGGGCGGGTGGATGCGCCTGCGCGAGCGGCGTGTCGCGGACGATCTGCTGATGACCGCGCTGACCGACTCGTGGCCGCCAGCAATCTACCCCCGGCTCACCCAGCCGATGGCCGCGCCTACGATCGACCTGACCATCCATTTCCGGGCCAATTTCCCGCTCGACGGCGCTACCCCTGAGGATTTCTATCTGGCGGTCTTCTCGGCTCGCGTCGTGGGTGACGGCTTCTTCGAGGAAGACGGCGACATCTGGACACGCGACGGGCGACTGGTGGCGCAGTCTCGCCAGCTCGCCATGCTCTTCGTCAGGCCGGACGCCTCGTGAGCGCGGATGCGCCATCCCAGCCCGCAGCCAAGGCCAGACACTATGGCATCTTCGGGGGGACGTTCGACCCGCCGCATATCGGACATCTCATCACCGCCCAGGAGGTCGCCGAGCAGCTTGGGCTCGATACCCTCTTCTTCGTGCCGGCGGCAGACCCACCGCACAAGTCGCGACCTGACCTCACCGCCGGGGCGCACCGGCTGGCGATGATCCGGCTGGCCATCGGTGGCGACGATCGCTTCGCCGCCACCGATGTCGAGCTGCGGCGCGCTGGACCGTCGTACACCGTGGATACGCTGCGTGAGCTGCGGTCGGCGTGGGGCGACCCGACGCGCATCACACTGGTCATCGGCTGGGACATGCTCCTGTATTTACCCATGTGGCACAATGTAAGTGATCTGATATTCCTGTGTGACCAGGTCGCGGCAGCGGCGCGCCCCGGCTTCGACACGACCCATGAGGCGCTGGCGCAGGTCAATGCGGCGCTTCCAGCGCTGCGCGAGAAGTTGATCGTGTGCCAAACGCCACTCATAAACGTATCATCAACAGACATTCGCGAGCGCGTGCGGGCTAGCCGACATGTCCGCTACCTTGTACCCGAAGGCGTAAGGCAGTATATTGCGGAGCAACGGCTCTACGACCCGGCGGTCGCATCCGGCGGCGCCGATGCCGAAAGAGGAGAGCCATGACCCCACCCATGAAGGCGCCAATGAAAGTGCGCGTGGACGATGTCCTGCGCATGCGCAAGCCACACCCCTGTGGCGGCTTCGAGTGGGTCGTGGTGCGCGTCGGAGCCGACATCGGGATTCGCTGTCTCACGTGCGGGCGCAAGGTGATGCTGCCGCGCGCGGAGCTCGAAAAGCGAGTCAAGGCGACCGTGAGCCAGCGTGACGATGCGCCCGCCATGCGACCAGCCGAACAGCGAGAGCACGGTGGAGAATAGCATGGCGTCGCCCCGGCCAGATAACTCGGCATCTGAGCATGAGCGCCAGTTCATACACGACGTAGGAGAAGTCTTCTCGAAGACGCCTGTCGGCCTGGATGGGCGCATCCCGTCGCCACCGGCTGCTCCACCGCAGCCCGGCGCGCGGTCGCAAACGCCGTCTGAGCACCTCGGCTTCCGCACCGTCCTGCGCAATCGCCAGTTCCGTAAGCTCTGGGCAGGGCAGCTGCTCTCGCAGACCGTGATGAACGCGGCAAACTATGGCATGATCACGCTGGCCGCGAAGACCAGCGGCAGCTATCTGGCGACGGGCCTCGCAGTGGTCGCCTTTAGCCTGCCCGCACTCCTGGTCGGGGCCCCGGCCGGGGCGCTGGTGGACCGCTGGGACCGGCGCAAGGTGCTGTGGATCAGCAACGTGATCCGCGCCGTGGCGAGCTTTCTCTTCATCGTGTCGCTGGCACTCAACCCAAAGGTGCTCTGGCCTGTCTATGCGCTCACCTTCGTCATCTCGATGGTGGGCCAGTTTTTTGGGCCTGCCGAGGGCGCGGCCATCCCGCGTCTGGTGCATAAGAACGAGATCGTGAATGCGCTCGCCCTCTTCAACATCACGTTCACCGTGTCTCAGGCGCTCGGCCTGATCGTGCTGGGACCGCTCGTCCTGCTCTTCTCGCCGCAGGTGACGTTCCCATTCATGACCGTGATGCCTGTGCAGTGGCTCTTCCTGTTCGTGACCGTGATCTACCTCGTGGCGGCATTCCTGTGCTACCAGTTACCTCGGGCCCAGCTTGCCGCGGCGAGCATAGACACGTCGTTTATGGGGGCTGCGACTCTGCCCGGCGTCACCACTGCCCGGCAGATCGGTCGGGTGATCAGCCAGCAGATGGATGAGGTCTGGAAGGATGTGCGCCAGGCCAGCAAATTCATCGTGAAGCGGCCACCGCTGGGCGTCGTCGTCTTCCAGCTCTCGCTGGCGGGGCTCATCACCGCCGTCATCGCGATGGTTGCGCCAAACTTCGTGACCGAGTTCTTCCATCTCCCGCAATATTCCGCCGCGGTTGTCTTCGTCCCGGCCGGTGTCGGCCTCATCGCGGGCGCAGGGTTTTGCCCGCGCATCTTCAAGCGATTTGGCTACCTCAAAACGGTGATTGCCGGGCTCGTTGGCTTCGCGATCAGTGTCTTCGGCATCGTCATCACACGGTTCGTCGTCGCGCATGTGGTCACCGGCGCCTGGTGGAGTCATTGGTGGTATATCGGGATCGAGATTCTGCTGACCACCTTGCTGGGCGTCTCGCTCGACCTGGTCACGGTTCCGGCGCAGGCGATGATGCAAATCCTGGCCCCAGATGCGTACAAGGCGCGAGTGCTCGCGATGCAAGGCCTTCTGCTCAACGGGCTGACCGTGCCGGTCATTCTCTTCTTTGGCTGGCTGGCCGACGCGACCCACAACCTCTCGCAGATGCTCAGCGTCTTCGGCATCTTCATCCTGGCGATTGGCGCGGGCTCCGTGGCGCTGTGGCGGCGTTACGCCTCGCATATCTTCGCCGACGAGGTCTTCACCGACCCTCCAGTGCCCGTGCAATGAAGCTCGGCCCGCTAGCCAGAACTATCTCCCATCCACTATGATTGGCTAGGCAATGGGCCATGAGGGGCACTCGCACGTAGGAATCTCGCACGTAGGAATGGCGAGGCTGGCCGCGCAATCGGGAAGGGCACACGCATGGAGCAACGGAAGACCACGAACCGGCGCACCATCGTGCCCGTGGGTCGAGCCTGGGCATCACGGCGCTTGCCGGCGAAGCCAAGGCACATTCTCGTGGGCACACTGCTGCCCATCGGCGACACGCTGATGGCCACCCCCGCGATTGCCGGGCTGCGGCGTCGTTTCCCCGAGGCGATCATCACGGCGTGGGTCTCGGCCAGCAACGCCGCCATCCTCGAAGGCAATCCCGACATCGATCAGCTCGTCCGTATGCCGACGATGCAGGGCTGGAAGAACCTGCGCGAGATTGCGCACGCGGTGCGAGAGCTGCGCGCCGCGAACATTGACCTCATCATCAATCTCGCCGGCGCCTCGAGCATGCTCTCGCGGGCCTATCTGCCCACGGTGCCACGGATGTTTCTCGACGCCTCACCGTGGTGGTTCCTGCGTGGCAGCGACGAGCGCTATCGCGCCCGCCATAGCGTGGATCAGTATTTCTACGCGATGGCGCCCTATGTCGGCCTGCCGGCCACCGCACAGGAGCGCTTGCCGCGACTCACGCTGAGCCCAGACGATATGGCGCAGGCGGCGCAGGCGCTCACCGATGAGCGCATCCCATCGGGGAAGACCCTGATCACGATGCACGTCGGCGGCGATGGCTTTGACGGGCGGAAGCAGTGGATGCCGGAGCGATTCGCGGCGGTGGGTCGCGCGCTGGTGGACCAGTATGACGCGCACATCCTGCTGGTCGGCGGCCCCGTGGATGAGGCTGTCGCCCGCGCCGTGGCCGCGCGGATGCCGCGCAATGCGCACCTGCTTGTGGGCCAGATGCCCCTGCGAACGACCGCCGCGCTGATACGCCGAGCCGCGCTGCACGTCGGCAATGACTCTGCCCCTATGCATATGGCTGCCGCCGTGGGCACGCCCGCCATCGGCATCTTTGGTCCCTCGAATTGGGAGCAGTTCACGCCGGTCGCGGTGAATCCGAATGCGATTCGGGTGCTGCACTCTGA
>DASWAC010000036.1:0-3746 GCA_036391335.1 Ktedonobacterales bacterium | reverse complement strand
CCCGCTGAGCTTGCCCACCGGCAGCGGCGCGAGAAAGTGCAGCTCATCGCCAGGCGCCACCACTACCAGCGCGTCTGGCTTGCGCAGGTCGCTGGCCAGCTTCGCCAGCGACTTCGACGAGGCGATGCCCACTGAGATGGCTAGCCCCGTCTCGCGCCGCACCCGCTCACGCAGCCGTGCGCCCAGCGTCTCAGACGGCTCAGCTTCCAGGCTGGGCCGCTCGTGCTCGCAATATGCTTCGTCGATAGAGACCTGCTCACGCACCTGGAAATACTCATCCACGATGGCCATGACGGCATGCGAGAGCTCGCGATAGCGGTCGAAGCGCGGGCGCAAGAAGACGGCCTGTGGGCACCGGCGATAGGCGATCGACGCGGCCATCGCGCTGTGCACCCCATAGCGCCGGGCAACGTAGTTCGCGGTGCTGACCACGCCGCGTCCGGTTGGGCTCCCGCCGACGATCACCGGCTTCCCACGCAGCGAGGGGTCATCCAGCTCCTCGACGGAGGCGAAAAACGCGTCGAGATCGCAGTGCATCACGCGGCGTGGCGTTGCGGCGCGCATCGTCCGGCACCGCCTTTCCAGTCGCACGACTCATCTCTGCCTGAAAGTATAGAACACCTGCTCTATGCACGCAAGCTCAGGCTGGCAGGCGCCAGTCATGGGCAGGGTGCGCATCGTCTCACGTGATATAATCAGCGGTGGCATCACGCAACGCAACCGCGAGCCATCGCGAAGTCCGCAACGCAGGGCAGCAGGTGGTCCGCGCGACATAGTAGCCAGAGCATCCCAGGAGAGCTGGACCTGATGAACATATTTACCCGCATCTTGGGCGATCCCAATGAAAAAGAGCTCAAGCGGATTCGCCCCATCGTCGAGAGGATCAACAGCCTCGAAGATGAGATGATGGCGCTCTCGGATGAAGACCTGCGCGCACAGACCGCCGAATTCAAGCAGCTCCTGGAGAACGGCTCGACCCTCGACGATCTGCTACCCGAGGCCTTCGCCACCGTCCGCGAGGCCAGCCGCCGAGTGAACGGCATGCGCCACTTCGACGTACAGCTCATCGGGGGAGTCGTGCTCCATGAGGGCAAGATCTCCGAGATGCGCACGGGCGAGGGCAAGACCCTCGTGGCGACGCTGCCTTCCTACCTCAATGCGCTCGAAGGCCGCGGCGTGCACGTGGTCACCGTGAACGACTACCTGGCCAGGCGCGACCGTGACTGGATGGGCCGCATCCACGAGTTCCTCGGCCTCGATGTCGGCGTCATCCTCACCACCCAGACCCCGCACAGCGCCGAGCGGCGTAGCGCCTACGCCGCCGACATCACCTACGCCACCAACAACGAGCTTGGCTTCGACTATCTACGCGACAACATGGTGCTCGAGCTTCAGCAGAAGGTACAGGGCGACCTGAATTATGCCATCGTTGACGAGGTAGATAACATCCTGATCGACGAGGCACGCACCCCGCTCATCATCTCGGGCCAGGCCGAGGAATCGGTTGACCTCTACGTGAAGTTTGCCAAGGCGGTGCCACGGCTGCGCGCCGAGACTGACTACACGGTGGATGAGAAGTCGAAGACCGCGCAGATCACCGAGGATGGCATCGATCGCATCGAGAAGCTGATGGGCTTGCGCAATATCTACAACGATATGGAGCTCACCCGCCACCTCGAAAATGCCCTGAAGGCCATGGCCCTCTTCCATCGTGACAAGGAATACATCATCCGCGACGGCGAGGTGCTCATCGTGGATGAGTTCACCGGGCGCGTGCTGCCGGGCCGGCGCTATAGCGAGGGTCTGCACCAGGCCATCGAGGCCAAAGAGGGCGTGGCGATCCAGCGCGAGAACCACACCATGGCGACGATCACCTTCCAGAACTTCTTCCGGCTCTATGACAAGCTCAGTGGCATGACCGGCACCGCGCTCACCGAGGCCGAGGAATTCGAGAAGATCTACAAGCTCGACGTCATCACTATCCCCACGAATAAGCCCATCGCGCGGCAAGATTTCGTGGACTATATCTATAGCTCGGCAGAGGGTAAGTATCGCGCCGTCGTCGCCGAGATCAAGGACCGCAGCGAGCATGGCCAGCCAGTGCTGGTCGGCACGACGTCCGTCGAGGTGTCCGAGCACCTCTCGCGCTTACTCAATCAGGATGGGGTGCGTCATAACGTGCTGAATGCGAAGCAGCACGCGCGCGAGGCCCTGGTGGTGGCCCAGGCGGGGCGCAGCGGCGCGGTGACGATCGCCACCAATATGGCAGGCCGCGGCACCGACATCGTGCTCGGCGGCAGCCCCTCCGGCATCGTGGATGACATCCTGGCGGAGCGCATGCTGCGCGAGCAGGAGATTGATCCCACCAAGGCGACCCTGGATGAGCGAGTCGAGGCTCTGGCCGCCGCCACCGATGAGCAGCGCGAGGCAGCCCTGGAGGAAGCCAAGCGTCTCTGCGACGCCGACCGTGAGAAGGTCGTGGACGCCGGCGGCCTCTATATCATCGGCACTGAGC
The DNA here is from genome assembly GCA_036391335.1 of Ktedonobacterales bacterium. Taxonomy (GTDB): domain Bacteria; phylum Chloroflexota; class Ktedonobacteria; order Ktedonobacterales; family JADMIN01; genus DASWAC01. The sequence continues at coordinate 1,231 of DASWAC010000036.1, read as the reverse complement.
GCCACGAGTCGCGCCGCATTGATAACCAGCTGCGTGGCCGCTCGGGTCGCCAGGGTGATCCCGGCGAGTCGCGCTTCTTCGTCTCCATGGAAGATGAGCTGATGCGCCGCTTCGGCTCTGACCGCGTCGCCGGCCTCATGCAGCGGATGGGCATGGATGACGACATGCCACTGGAAAGCGGCACGGTCACGAAGATGATCGAGCAGGCGCAGACCAAGGTCGAGGCCTATAACTTCGACATCCGGAAGAACGTGGTCGAATATGACGATGTGATCGCCCGCCAGCGCGAGGTGGTCTATAAGGACCGCACCGCCGTGCTGGAGCGCGCCGACATGCGTGAGCGGCTGCTGCAGATGATGGACAGCGTGGTAAAGCGCGTGGTCGAGGTGCATACGATCGCGAATATGCCTGAGGACTGGGATCTCGATGGGGTGGTGCATCAATTTGACGCCTGGGGCGTGCACGTGCCCGATGAGGTCTTTCCCGAGCAGATCAACCGCCTCAAGCGTGACGACTTCATCGCGACCCTGCAAGAGCTGGCCCGCGAGCAATACGCGCGCAAGGAAGAGGCTGTGGATCAGGCCGCCGACCAGGCCCATGCCATCGAGAGCGGCGAGTTCTTCATGCGCCAGTTCGAGCGCCAGGTGATTCTCTATGTGCTCGATAGCCTCTGGCGCGACCATATCGATCAGCTCGACGTGATGCGCAGCGGCATCGGTCTGCGTGGCCTGGCTCAGCGTGACCCATTGGTGGAGTTCAAGCGCGAGGCGTTCAACCTGTTCGACCAATTCAAGCTCGAGACCGAGCGACAGATCGTGGATTACGCCTTCAAGGCGCCAGTGCAGATCACCGTGATGGAGGCCCCACAGCCGCAGATCGCCATGCGGACGAACGCGGATGTCATCGAGAATTCGGGGAATGAGTTCGGTGTCGCCAATGAGGTGGCCGCGCTCGCGGCCTCTGGCGCACTGCCACAGCTCCCCGCCACGCCGCAGGGCCCCGCCCAGCCGGCTGACCTGGCGCTCGGCCCTGGTGGGCCCGGGAAGAGGCCTGCTCCCGCGCAGCCACGTCCTATCTCAGCAGGCCCGCCGCCGCCGCAGCACAAGATCGGCCGCAATGATCCCTGCTATTGTGGAAGCGGGAAGAAGTATAAGATGTGCCACGGACGCCAGGCGTCATCCTAGCGCGGTCCGGAGTCTATACGCGCGGTGAGCGACACTTCTGGGCAACA
>DASWAC010000035.1:0-9001 GCA_036391335.1 Ktedonobacterales bacterium | reverse complement strand
CGTTCAACCTCGAAGAAGACTCGGTGGCCGTGCCGATTCTCGGCGATTACACCGGGCTGCGCGAGAACGATGAAGTCCGCACGACGGGCCGCATCATCTCGGTGCCGGTGGGCGATCAGCTCATCGGCCGCGTGGTGAATCCGCTGGGCGAGCCGATAGATGACCTCGGCCCCATTGGCACGACCAAGACCCGCGCCGTCGAGCGCGTGGCCCCTGGCGTCATCACCCGCCAGTCGGTGTCGGTGCCGGTGCAGACAGGCTTGAAGGTCGTTGACGCGCTCATCCCGATTGGTCGTGGCCAGCGTGAGCTCATCATCGGCGACCGCCAGACCGGCAAGACGGCCATGGCCCTCGACACGATCATCAACCAAAAGGGCAAAGACCTCATCTGCATCTATGTCTCGATCGGGCAGAAGAACTTCCAGGTTGCCCAGATCAACGAGACACTCAAGCGCGCCGGCGCGATGGAGCACACCATCATCGTGCACGCGGGCGCGGAGGAGCCCGCCCCGCTGAAGTATCTCGCCCCCTATGCGGGCTGCGCCATCGGCGAAGAGATCATGGAAAGCGGCCGCGACGCGCTGGTCATCTATGATGACCTCTCGAAGCACGCCGACGCTTATCGCAACATGTCGCTCATCATCCGCCGCCCGCCGGGCCGTGAGGCGTATCCGGGCGACGTCTTCTACCTGCACAGCCGCCTCCTCGAGCGCGCCGCTCGCCTGAACAAGGACTACGGTGGAGGCTCGCTGACCGCCCTGCCCATCATCGAGACAAAGGGCAACGACATCTCGGCCTACATCCCTACCAACGTGATCTCGATCACCGACGGTCAGATGTTCCTGGAGTCCGACCTCTTCAACGCTGGTGTGCGCCCCGCCATGAACGTGGGTATCTCGGTGAGTCGCGTGGGCACGTCCGCGATGACCCCTGGCATGAAGCAGGTCTCGGGCAAGCTGAAGCTCGAGCTGGCGCAGTTTCGCGAGCTGGCTGCCTTCGCGCAGTTCGGCTCTGACCTCGATAAGGCGACCAAGGCCCGCATAGACCGTGGCGAGCGCCTCACCGAGATCATGAAGCAGCGCCAATATGAGCCGATGTCGGTCGAGCACCAGATCTTGATCATCTATGTGGCCGGCAAAGGCTATCTCGATGCGGTGCCCAAGGATAAGGTGCGTGAGTGGGAGGACCAGTTCCACCGCTTCATCGACACCAACTATTCTGAGCTGGCCCAGCAGATCCACCAGGATACCGTGGTGGACCGCAAGAAGATCAGCGACGAGCTCTTCGCCAAGGTTGACGCGGTGGTCACCGAGTTCAACAAGGTTGCCCCGCGCTAGCGCGCTCACGCAGGAAGAAGTAGTATGGCTACCGCACGTGAAATCCGGCGGCGCATCCGCTCGGTGAAGAATATCGCGCAGATAACCCGCGCCCAGCAGCTGGTCGCGAGCAGCCGGATGCGCCGTGCGCAGGAGCGTGTGCTGGCGTCCCGGCCCTATGCTGAGCAGCTCCGCCGCATGCTCAATCGCCTGGCCAGCCAGGGCGGCGACCATGAGCGCCCGCTCATGCAGAAGCATACGGCCGTCCGCAAGATCCTCATCGTCGTCATGACCCCAGACCGCGGTCTGGCGGGCGCCCTCTCGGCGAACGTCAACCGTCGCGCCGGCCAGCTCTCGCTCGACCTGCGCCGTGACCATCCGGATGCCAGAGTCTCCTTCGTCGCCGTTGGGCGCAAGGCGCGCGACTTCATCATCCGCAGCGGGCAGAGCCTCCTCGCGGAATTCACCGGGCTGGGCGATATCCCAAAGCTGAGCGATGTGCGGGCGATCGCTCGGGTGCTGACGGACGCCTATCTAGGGGGTGAGGCCGATCAGGTGGTGATGGTCTACCCGAAATACGTCTCCATCGTGACCCAGACGCCGACGATGATCCAGATGCTGCCCATCGAGCCGCCTGCCACCACCGCCGAAGCGGGAGTCGCAAAAGAATATATCTTCGAGCCCAACACCGACGCGATCTTCGATCAATTGCTGCCGCGCTATCTCGAGACGCTGATCCATCAGCCACTCCTCGAGACGGTGGCAAGCTTCTACTCTGCCCAGATGCTCGCGATGAAGAACGCCACCGACAACGCGACCGAGCTGGTGGACGATCTGACCCTGACCTATAACAAAGCCCGCCAGTCAGCCATCACGACGCAGATTCTTGAGGTCGTCTCAGGCGCCGGTGAGCTCGGCTAAGCGAAAAAGAGGAAGACATGGCAACCGCATCAACCGCCCGAACCAAGGGCACCGTGACCCAGGTGCTGGGCAACATCGTCGACATCGTGTTCCCGGCGGATAAGCTTCCCGCGATCTACAACGCCGTCGAGGTGCAGATCGATGGCCAGCCGCGCCCGCTCGTCCTCGAGGTCGAGCAATTGCTGGGCAACAACGTGGTCCGCTGCGCGGGCATGGGCGCGACGGACGGCATGAGGCGCGGGCAGGACGCCTATGACACCGGCAGCTCCATCGCGGTGCCCGTTGGCCCTCAAACGCTTGGCCGCATCTTCAACGTGCTTGGCAACGCGGTGGATGGCATTCCCGACCCGACCGAGACCACCCGCCGGCCGATTCATCGCCCGGCGCCCGGCTTCGACGAGCAGGCCACCAAGGCCGAGGTGCTCGAGACGGGCATCAAGGTCATTGACCTCATCGCGCCCTTCATGCGCGGTGGCAAGGTCGGCACCTTCGGCGGCGCGGGTGTGGGCAAGACCGTCATCATTCAGGAGCTCATCAACAACATCGCGAAGGGGTCGGGGGGCTACTCCGTCTTCGCTGGGGTGGGCGAGCGCACCCGTGAGGGCAACGACCTCTATGAGGAAATGAAAGGCGCGGGCGTGCTCGACAAGCTGGCCATGGTCTTTGGCCAGATGAATGAACCCCCCGGCGCGCGCCTGCGCGTGGCGCTGACCGGCCTTACTATGGCGGAATATTTCCGTGATGATGAGGGTCGCGACGTGCTGCTCTTCATTGACAACATCTTCCGCTTCACCCAGGCCGGCGCCGAGGTCTCCGCGCTGCTAGGGCGCATGCCTTCCGCCGTCGGCTATCAGCCGAACCTCGCGGAAGAGATGGGCCAGCTGCAGGAGCGCATCACCTCCACGAAGAAGGGCTCGATCACGTCAATGCAGGCTGTCTATGTGCCCGCCGACGACTACACCGACCCTGCCCCGGCGGCGACCTTCGCGCACCTCGACTCGACCCTCGTGCTCGAGCGTGCTCTCACCGAGCGCGGCATCTATCCCGCCATTGATCCACTGCAGTCCACCAGCCGCATCCTCGATCCTCAGATCGTCGGTCAGGAGCACTACGAGGTGGCGCAAGAGGTCAAGCGGGTGCTGCAGCGCTATAAGGACCTGCAAGACATCATCTCCATCCTTGGTGTGGACGAGCTCTCGGATGATGACAAGCAGACCGTGGCGCGCGCGCGCAAGATCGAGCGCTTCTTCTCGCAGCCGTTCAAGGTGGCCGAAGTCTTCACCGGCGTCGAGGGCAAGTATGTCTCCCTCCAGGACACCATCCGCGGCTTTAAGGAGATCCTCGAAGGGCAGCACGACGACGTCGGCGAGGTACACTTCTACATGACCGGCAGCATTGCCGACGTGGTCAAGGCGGCCTCGGAAGAAGCCGAGAGCTAGGGAGCGAGCGAGACCGATGTCCTCAAAGCCCAAGCTCCACATCACTGTGGTGACCGCTGAGAAGCGTGTCTATGATGGCGTCGCCGACGACATCAATGCCCCTGGTGCGGATGGCCGCCTCGGCATCCTCCCACGGCACGCTCCTCTGGTGGGCGCGCTCACCATCGGCGAGCTGCGTGTGCGCAACGGCGGTGATCTGGAAAGCATCTACATTGGCGGTGGCTTTATCGAAGTCAGCAACAATGTGGTGACCATTCTCGCCGATGACGCCGAGCGCGCTGCCGATGTGGACGAAGACCTCGCCGAGCAGGCGCGCCAGCGTGCGCAGACTGCCCTGCAAGGCAAAGATATCTCCTCCGAGGGCGCAGCCATCGCGTCTGCCGAGATGCAGCGCGCCATCGGCCGGCTGCATGTCGCCGAGATGCACCGCAAGCGCGGCGGGCGGCGACGCACCCTGCAGCAGATCGAGCAGGAGTCCTAGCGGGCGCGGCCTGCGCGATGAGAGAGCCGGTTCCCACGCGGGGCCGGCTCTTTGCGTACGCCCACGGCCAGCCAGCCGGCCTATGACGACACGTCTTGCGCGAGGTACAGCGCATAGAAGTCGCCGGCATTGCGCTCCAGCTCCTCATGGGTTCCCAGCTCGGCCAGTGCTCCATCCACCAGCACCGCGATGCGGTCTGCCCGGCGCACCGTATCGTAGCGATGAGTGGTAAAGACGATGATCCTCTCCTTGCCCAGCTCGGCCAGCAGCCTGAAGATCTGACGCTCACCGACGGGATCCAGGCTCGCGCTCGGCTCGTCGAGCACCAGGAGTGGCGCGTCGTGGTAGAGCAGGCGCGCCAGCGAGAGCCGTTGCCACTGGCCGCCTGAGAGGTCCGCGACCCCGCCAAAGCCCGCGCCGACGACGGTGTCGATGCCATTGGGCAAGTGCTCCACCACGTCGAGCAGCCCCGCCAGCCGCAGCGCGTCACGGATGCGCTCGTCTTCCTCAGGCAGCTGTGTCTGGCGCATCGTCACGTTATGGCGGACACTGAAGCGGAAATGCGCCGGATCCTGAAAGAGGATGGCCTTGGTGCAGTCGGCTAGCGGGGCCGTCTCACCCGTTGCCAGCCGGGCTGCCAGCTCACCCCTGGTCGGCTGGATGAGTCCGGAGAGCAGCTTGACCAGCGTGCTCTTCCCAGCGCCGTTGGTGCCGACCACCGCCGTGAGCCCCGGGTGCAGCTCGAACGAGAGCCCAAGGAGCGCGTGGGTGCCCGTCTCGGGATACACATAGGACACGTCAGCGAGGTGGATGCCGGCGAGCCGTGTCACCGGCGGCGACGCGCCATCGCCCTCAGCGGCCGTCACCGCGGTGGCTCGTGGTGCGCCGGCGGTGCTTGGCGGCGGATCGTGCGCGCCGTCTCCCTCGTCGAAGGTCTCGGTGGCGAGGAAGGCGAAGAGCGCCGACGCGTAGCCCAGTGATTCGAGGAGGGTGCGCAGCTGATAGACCAGCGCCTGGGTCATGCCGAAGAGGAACGCGAGCCCAGGCACCAGCACGGCGATATTGACCAGGCTAAGCTGCCCGTGGATGAGCAGCTCATAGGCCGCCACCAGAGCCAGAGCCAGTCCGACCGCCTGCGCTGCCGCCGCGACACCACGCATCCCCAGGAAGCGCATGCTGAGCTGCCTGAGCTCGGCGAAATAACCCTCTGCCAGCGCGGCATGCTCGCGAGCGATCACATCACTGCGATAGACACGCACGTCACGCTGCCAAGGAGCATCCACCTGCATGTTCGTGAGCGCCTCCATGCGCAGCTTCGCCGGTGCGGCTTCTTCTTCCAGCTGATACATGGCCTCGCTGAAGCGCCGCTCGATCAGCCCCGCCGGAATGGCAATCACCAGGATGGCCAGCACGAGGAGCGGCGCCAGCGTGAGCAGGGTGACGCCGAGGGCGATCAGGCCAAAGATGATCGGCAGCGTAGTAAGGAGCGTATCCACTAGTGTCGTGGACCGGAGTGACGCCTCACGAATCACCAGGCCATAGCGGGCCTGGAAGACGTTATTCTCAAAGAGCGGATAAGGGACGGCAGGCAGCTTCGCCATGATCGCCTTGCTGATGACGACCCATGATTCTTGGCGCAGCAGTGTTGATGAGGTGTCACGCACGATCACAGAGAGCCGCTGCACCAGCACCAGGGCCACCAGGGCGAGGCCGGCGATCCGCACGGAGGAGTCAATGTGGATGCCGCCGCCAGACCCGCTCACGCCCTGTAGGGCCACCCGAAGGGCGAGCAGCACGGCAGGAAAGAAGAGTGGCTCACCGAGCGAGCCGAGGGCGCTCACGAGGAACGCGCGCGGATTGATTCTATAGAGCAGGGCGACGGTCGCGAAGAGCGTGCCAAACCGGCCGTGGGGGCGTGGTGGATTCGCCAGGAGGTCATCTGTGCGCGGCATGAGGTCACCTTCTTCTCACGAGCCCGAGAGGCCGCCATACGCTCAGCGAAAGCCGCCAATCCAGCGCTGGGGCATTCTATCACGGCCAGGCCCACATCAGCTCCTCACCGGCGTGGCTTGCTCGCTGGCTCACTCGTCGGGTACCATGAGGACATCATCTCTCCCGCGCGCCGGTGCGCGGGGAGGCCCGCCCTGCTTTGAATTGGAGCGCGTCTGTGGGAGCCACCACCAAACATGCCACCCTCATCGCCGGGACCGTGCTCGCTGTCCTCGCGCTCTTCGATGCCGCGCTGCGTGGCGCGGGTGGCGCAGGCTTTTGGAATGGCGTCATCCCGGTCATCATCACCGCCATCGGCACGGCGGGGGCGGGCTTCTTCGCGGCGATGGGCGAAAGCTCGACGGGACAGGGCGCGCTCGCGGGCCTTCTCACCGGCGCCTATTATGGGCTGGTCAACGCCATCATCGCCCTGCTGCAATTCCTCTTTGGCCACGTCACCTTCGACACGCAATCGCAGATCAATCTGATCCTCAGCATCCTGGGCCAGCTCATCCTCGCGGGCGTCGCGGGGGTCATCCTCGGCGGCCTCGCCGGACTCCTGGGCAACCTGGTCGCGGGCAACCGCGCCGACGCCTCCGCCGACGCCTGATCACCCGGGCACCCCTGGGACGTGCTACCTTCTAAGAGATGACGTAGAGACCCCTGTGAAGGAGCACACCCCATGATGATGGGCGGTGGCATGGGTGGCCGTGGCCCCATGCGGCGCATCATGGACGCATCGAGCCAGGAGCGCCCGACCGGCAAGCCCACGTGGCAAACCGTGCGGCGGGTGGCCGATGCCTTCCGGCCCTATTGGCGCCTGGTGCTGGTCGTGCTGGTCGCCATCATCATCACCAGCGTGCTAGGCATCGTCAATCCCCTGATGCTCAAATATTCCATCTCCATTGGCTTTGGGCAGCAGCGGTTCGATCTGCTGGCCATCTTTGTCGCCGTGATGGTGGTGACTCCGCTGGTCACAGGGCTCATCGGCGTGGGGCAGACTTACCTCAATACCCGCGTCGGCCAGCAGGTCATGCGCGACTTCCGCAACCGCCTCTACAGTCATTTGCAGGCCATGCCACTCCGCTTCTTCACCGACACGCGCACCGGAGAGATCCAGTCGCGCCTCTCGAATGATGTGGGCGGCGTGCAGTCTGTCTTGACCGACACGGCATCGCAGACTGTCTCGAATGTGACGACCGTCCTATCCACCATAGTGGGCATGTTGATCCTCTCGTGGCAGCTCACCCTGCTCACGCTCGGCCTCTTGCCCGTCTTCATCTTCCTCACCCAGCGCGTGGGAAACGTGCGCCGCGTGGTCAGCAAAGACACCCAAGAGACGCTGGCCGAGATGAGCTCCATGGTGGAAGAAACCCTCTCGGTGAGCGGCGTGTTGCTCACGAAGACGTTCGGACGCCAGGGTCAGGAAGGGCGCCGCTTCGCCGGAATGAATGAGCGACTGGCGAGCCTGCAGATCACCCAGCAGATGGTGGGGCGCTGGTTCATGATGTCCATCCAGACCTTCTTCTCCATCCTGCCGGCGCTGGTCTACTTGCTGGCGGGCTACCTTGCCTTTGGGCCGGGGCACCATGCCTCCGCGCGTGACCTCGGCGAGACGATCGGCACGCTGGTGGCCTTTACCACCCTGCAAACACGCCTCTTCTTTCCTATCGGCCAGCTGCTCAACGTGCAGGTTCAGCTCATCGGCGCGCTCTCCCTCTTCGACCGCATCTTTGAATATCTGGACATGCCCGCCAGCATCACCGACCGGCCCGGGGCCGTCGCCATCACGGCGAGCGACGTCGTGGGCAACGTGGCCTTCGAGCACGTGACCTTCCGCTACCGCTCAGACCTGACAGAGCCCACCCTCGATGACATCTCCTTCGAGGCGACCAGAGGCCAGCTCGTCGCGCTGGTGGGACCCAGCGGGGCAGGCAAGACGACCATCACCTATCTGGTGCCCCGCCTCTACGATGTGGATTCCGGCGCGGTGCGCATTGACGACCGTGACGTGCGCGATATCGAGCTGGCCAGCCTGGGCGAGGTCATCGGGGTGGTGACACAGGAGACCTATCTCTTCCATACCACCATCCGTGAGAACCTGCGCTATGCCAAGCCCGACGCCACCGATGACGAGCTGGAGCGCGCCGCACGGGCGGCGGCCATCCATGAGCGGATCAGCCAGCTGCCCGAGCGCTATGACACCATCGTCGGGGAGCGGGGCTACAAGCTCTCTGGCGGGGAAAAGCAGCGCATCGCCATCGCGCGGGTCATCCTCAAGGACCCCCGCATCCTCATTCTCGACGAAGCCACCAGCGCGCTCGACACACATTCCGAGCGACTCATCCAGGCGGCACTCGACTCGCTGATGCAGGGGCGCACCACCATCGCCATCGCCCACCGGCTCTCGACGATCCTCGCGGCGGACCAGATCCTCGTGCTGGATGCCGGGCGCATCGTGGAGCGCGGCACCCACGCGGAGCTGCTGGCGCGTGGTGGCCTCTATGCCCGGCTCTATAATGAGCAGTTCGCCTCAGCCGCCGCACTCAGCGGGATGGATGCCGAGGGCATCGCGCTGCTGGCCCAGGCGCAGTCGCTGGCGAGCAGGCGCGCCCTGGAATAGCGGTGAGGTGCGCTCAGCGGAGCCCGCGGAAGAACGCGCGGATGTCTTCCGCCAGCAGCTCGGGCTCTTCCCAGGCGGCGAAATGCCCGCCGCGCGGCATCTCCGTCCACCGCTGAACGTCGTAGATCCGCTCAGCCCATGCGCGTGGAACCTGGCCCAGGAGATACTCGCCGGGGAAGATCGCGATGCCGGTGGGCACGCGCACCCTCTGGCTCTCACGCGGCAGATCGGG
>DASWAC010000034.1:0-16322 GCA_036391335.1 Ktedonobacterales bacterium | reverse complement strand
GTTGGGCGGGGGCGGCGTCTCACTCCCTGGGACATCCGACGGCGCGGAGTGGCTCTATAGCTCGGTGGGGGTGCGTGACCTGGACTGGGTCGTCGTCGTGCAGCGCCCCATGTCCCAGGCGATTGGCATCGTGACCCGCCTCCACCTCTGGCTGCTGACCGCCGCGGTCATCTTTGCCGTGGGCGTCGTGGTCTATTGGCTGCTCCTGGTGAACCGCGTGATTCGCCCACTGCACACGCTGGCGCTGGTGCACCGAGCCCTGCCGGCGTCCGCGCCCGCCCCGCCACTGAAGAGCCTGAGTGACCGCCAAGACGAGATCGGCGGCCTCGCCAGATCGCTGGAGCGGCTGGAGCACGATGTGCGCATCCAGCTGAGCGAGCTGCACACCCTGCTGGAAACTTCGACCGCGGTGGTTGGCTCGCTGGAGCCGCAGGCCGTGGTCGGCACGATCATCCGTGAGGTGCGGCGGCTAGTGGACGTGCAGGCGGCGGCGGTGCTGGTGCCGGATGATCAAGGCGTCTTGCGCGTCTTGGTCAGCGAGGGCCACAGTGAGCGCTATGACCAGGCGCTCTCGCTCGCGCCGGAGAACCCCCATTCAGCCGCGGTGCTGGCGCTGCGCGATGAGGCGCCCGTGCAGAAGCTGCTCGACCCTGAGCGCTCGCTCTCCTCGGAGGAAGGCTTCCGCGCTGTGCTCGCCATACCCATCATCTCGCGCCACGCCGGGGCCGTGGTGCTGCTGGTGCATCGCACCGAGCCGGAGCTCTTCACCGAAAGCCAGGTTGAGCTGCTGCTCACGTTCGCCAATTATGCGACCCTCGCCTGGGAGCACGCGGTGCTCTATGAGCGCAGTGATGAGCGCCTGCGTGAGATCGCGGCGGAGAATGAGCGGCTCTATCGCCTCACCTATGAGGAAAAGCAGCGTCTGGAAGCGACGATGGGCAGCATGAGCGACGGCCTCGTGCTCGCCGGTGCCGACGACCGCGTGCGCTACGCGAACCCCGGCGCGGCCCAGCTGATCGGCTTGCTCGCCGATGCGCTCTCGCAGGGAACGATGGCCGCCATCCACGTGGCGCTGCGCGCGGCTTCAGAGGATGCCGCGGCATATGACCGCGCGCTGGCCCTCGCCGAGACGGGTGTGCAGCCGAGCTGGATCATCGAGATGGGGCAGGGAGCCAGCCATCGGGCCATCGCGCTGCGTCTCTTTGATGTGCGCGACGAAGACGGGGCGACCATCGGGCGCGGCTTGCTGCTGCGCGATGTCACGCTAGAGCGCGAGACTGACGAGTTCAAGACGACCCTGCTCGCTGCCGTCGGCCACGAGCTGCGCACCCCGCTCACCGCCATCAAAGGGCATGCCTCCACCCTGCTGCAAGAGGACGTCGCGTGGTCCCCCGAAGAGCAGCGCCACAGTCTGCGCACCATCAGCAGTGAGGTAGACCGGCTCGCGGGCCTGGTGCGTGACCTGCTCGACCTCTCGCGCCAGCAGGCCGGGATGCTGCCGCTGCATCGCGAGGCATGGCCGCTGCGCGACCTGGTGGAAAACGCCGTGCAGCGGCTCAGTCAGGTTCCACGCACGCTGGAGGTCGAGATTCCGGCTGACATGCCGCCGGTCGAGGTAGATCGCGCTCGCATCGAGGTGGCCCTGCGCAACCTGCTGGCCAACGCGGTCGCCTATGGTGGCGAGATGGTCCGTCTGACCGCCAGCGCCCAGGATGACGTGGTGAAAGTCGTAGTGAGCGACAACGGAACAGCCATCACACCAGATGAGCTGCCACATATCTTCGAGCGCTTCTACCGCGCCAGTGCGGGCGTGCGGCGAGCGCAGGGCACGGGGCTTGGTCTGGCCATCTGCAAAGCTTTCGTCGAGGCGCACGGCGGGACGATCACGGCGGAAAGCGGGCCATCGGGGACGAGCATCCGGCTCACGCTGCCGGTCGCACGGGCGGTGGATATGCCAGAACCCGGGAAGCACGCGCACCTATGAGTGACGCGGCCCACGAGTGACCGCGATGGAGGCAATGATGCCAGCGACAAAGATCCTCGTCGCGGAAGATGAGGCCGCCCTGCGCGACTTCATCACCCGCAACCTGCGCGCGCGTGGGCTGGAGGTCATCGAGGCGAGCAACGGCTTGGAGGCCATCGCGCAGTGGGAGCGCGAGCAGCCGCACCTGCTGATTCTGGATATCATGATGCCGCAGATGGACGGCCTGGAGGTCTGCCGGCGGGTGCGCGAGCAGGCGGCCACGCCGATCATCGTGCTCACCGCGCTCGATTCGGAAGCCGACAAGGTAGCCGCGCTGGACCTCGGCGCGGACGACTATCTCACCAAGCCCTTTGGTGTGGAAGAGCTGCTGGCGCGGGTGCGGGCCGTCTTGCGGCGCTCGCAGTGGGGCGCGGTGCCCCCGGCCACGGGTGTGAAGCGCTATGGCGAGCTGGAGATCGATCTGCAGCAACACGCGGTGCGCCTGGCCGGCGGGGACGTGCGCCTCACGCCAACGGAGTTTGCCTTGCTGGAGCAGCTGGTGACGAACGCGGGGAAGATGCTGACGCACCGGATGCTGCTGCAACGCGTGTGGGGACCCGAATATGGCGATGAGGCCGAATATCTGCGGGTCTACATGGGGCGACTGCGGCGAAAGCTGGAGCGAGATCCCGCCAACCCTCGCCACCTGATGACCGAGCCTGGGGCGGGCTATCGCTTCGCGCCCTGAGGCCATGCCAGGCTCACCTGGGTGCGCGAATATTTACACAATGTTTATGCGCGGCTGTCGCGTATTTATACCTTGTTCACGCCCTGGGCGCTACGCTACTCTCGTCGAATCGCAACAGCGACGTTGATCAGCGACTTCGACGGAGGCAAGTGATCGTATGGCATCCTCTCTATCCCCTGGCACGAGCGCTTCGCAGGCGATCGAGCTGCGCCAGGTGACGAAGCAGTTTCGCACGCCCACCGGCGGAGTCTATACCGCGCTGCGCGATCTGAGCCTCAGCATTCGACCAGGCGAGTTCTGCGCTGTCGTCGGGCCGACGGGGAGCGGCAAATCCACCACATTGAGCCTCATCTCGGGGCTCGATCACCCCACGCGAGGTGAGGCGCTGGTTATGGGCCAGCCGGTGGAAGGCATCAGCCCGCACGTGGGCTTCGTCTTTCAGACCGACGCCGTCTTCCCCTGGCGCAGTGTGCTCGGCAACGTCGAAGCCGGACCCCTCTATCGCGGCACTCACCGGCGCGAGGCGGAGCGCAAAGCTCGCGATTGGATCACCCGCGTCGGGCTGGCCGGCTTCGAGGACCGCTATCCCCATCAGCTCTCCGGCGGCATGCGCAAGCGTGTCTCTCTGGCGCAAACCCTCATCAACGAGCCGCAGATCTTGCTCATGGATGAGCCGTTCAGCGCGCTCGACGTGCAGACGCGGGTGCTCATGGGTAACGAGCTGCTCAACCTGTGGTCTACGACCTCAGCATCGGTCGTCTTCGTCACCCACGACCTGGAGGAAGCGATCGCCCTGGCGGACCGCGTGGTGGTGCTCACCGCTGGTCCCGCCACCGTGAAGGGCATCTACACCATAGATTTGCCACGCCCACGCAATGTGAGCGAGATTCGCTTTAACCCCAGATTTGTCGAGCTCTATCACGAGATCTGGGAAGATCTACGCAGCGAGGTAATGATCAGCTATGAGCGTTCCCTTCAAGAATCTCGATAGCGTGCCAGCGCCGGCACTCGATGTTGATCTCTCGGCGCTCGGCGAGCTGCGAGGATCCTCGGTGCGCCGCCGCGTCGTGGTGAACACGCTGCGAGTGCTCTTCTTAGTTATCCTCATCGGTGGCTGGGAGCTCGGCGCGCGCGCAAAGATCATCGATCCCTTCTTCTGGGGTCAGCCCTCCGGCATCTGGGCACAGATCGTCACCTGGGTCACCGAAGGCACCGCGCAGGGGCCGCTCTGGAAGCAGATCGCCGCCACGCTGCAAGAGGCGGTCTATGGCTTCCTCATCGGGGTCGTGCTGGGGGTCATCTTTGGCGTGGTGCTGGGCACGAACCGCTTCCTCGCTGACATCCTCGGGCCATTCATCAAGGCGGCGAACTCGATTCCACGCGTGGTGCTGGGCTCCGTCTTCGTGATCGGCATGGGCTTTGGCATCGAGTCGAAGGTAGCCCTGGCCGTCGTGCTGGTCTTCTTCATCGTCTTCTTCAACGCCTTCCAGGGGGTGCGTGAGGTGGATCGCGACATCATCGCCAATGCGCGCATCCTGGGTGCGAGCAGGCGCCAGCTCACCACCAGCGTGATCCTCCCCGCCGCGCTGACGTGGATCATCGCGAGCCTGCACACCAGCTTCAGCTTTGCGCTGGTCGGCGCGGTGGTCGGTGAATATCTCGGCGCGCTCGAAGGCATGGGTCTGATGATCCAGACCGCGCAGGCGAACTTCAACAATAATGGCGTCTTCGCGGCTTTGGTGATCCTCGCGGTGTTGGCGCTCACGGCGGAAGCGCTCATCACCTGGCTGGAAAATCGGCTCATCCGCTGGCGGCCCAACATGACCACCGAGGGAACCCTGTGAGCCCTTGGCTCGAGTGAGATAGCCGACCCATCTGTGAAAGGGGCATGCGCGACGAATGGACATGAGAGCGGCGATGGCGCCGCGCGAAGCCTGGCCGGGCAACTCCCTGCCATTCATCTATCAGTGACCTTCTAAGGAGATCGCGACACAATGAACGGTGTAAGCAAGCGTTTGAGCTTGATGGGCATCATCCTCCTCACCGCTGCCCTTGCGGCATGTGGCAGTACCTCGACGACGCCGGCCGCCAGTGCGCGTGCCTCACTCAAGATCATGGTTGGTGGTCTGAGCAAGCAGATCTATCTGCCCAACATGCTCGCCAAGCAGCTCGGCTATTTCGACGCCGAAAATCTCGATGTCACCCTGATCGACGAGGCATCGGGCCAGTCCTCTGAGGATGCCGTGCTCGCGGGTCAGGTGGACGCGGGCTCGGGCTCGTATAACCATACGATCGAGCTCCAGGCTGCCGGCAAGAATATGGAGTGCGTGGTCCAGCTCGACGTCGCCCCTGGCGAGGCTGAGGTGGTCTCGACGAAGGCGTCAGCAACCATCACCACCCCGGCTGACCTCGCCGGGAAGAAGCTCGGCGTCACCGAGCTCGGCTCTGGCACGCAGACGCTCACCCAGGCCATTCTGAAGAAGGCGGGCAAGGATCCGAACGGCGCGAGCTATGTGCCGGTTGGCGCGGGCAACACGTTCATCGCCGCCCTGCAGCAGGGCACGATTGACGCTGGCATGACGACCGAGCCCACCATCTCGCGCATCGTCAGCAGTGGCGCGGGCAAGGTGCTCGTGGACCTTCGCTCGCCGCAGTCCACCCAGGCGGCGCTGGGCGGAAACTATCCCTTCATCTGCGTCTTCATGAGCAACGACTTCGTGAGCAGCCACCGCGATGCCGTGCAGCGGATGGTGAACGCCTACGTCAAGACGCTCAAGTGGATCAACACCCATAGCGCCGCTGAGATTGCCGACAAGATGCCTGCCGACTACTACGCCGGCGACAAGACCCTCTATGTCACGGCCCTGGACAACCAGAAGGCCATCTTCAGCAACGACGGCACGATGCCGAGTGATGGCCCAGCAACGGTGCTGGGCATCGAGAAGCAGATTGGCAAGGTCAAGGACAATCAGACGATTGACCTCACCAAGACCTACACCAACGAGTTCGCCAGCGCCGCCAAATAGCGCGCGGGTCCTCACGAGCGCCACGAAGGCTCCTCTCTCTCCAGGGAGGGGCCTTCAGCGTTCCTGGTGAACCCCGGGCGCGAATGCGTTCGCCGGCTTGGGATATGATAGCCGCATCATCGCTGACTGAGCTGAGGAAGAGAGGATCGCTCATCATGACCAGCTATCCTGAATGGCTCGCGGCAGCCATCGCATCTGATGCCGCCGAGGGGCGTGGCGTGCTGCCCGGCGAGATTCGGTCGCTGGCGGCTGACGTGCATGTAGTTGGGCCTGCCCGTGTCCTGCTGTTGAGCCGTGACGATAACCTCTCGCTGCGTGCCGCGATGGACGCGCCGGTGGCGGGGAGTGTGCTGGTCGCGGCCGGTGGGAGCGCCTCGCGCACGGCCATGATGGGTGGCCTGATGGCGCTGGAAATGCGCAACCTGGGATTCCTCGGCATTGTCACCGATGGGCTGGTGCGCGATGTCCGCGAGATTCGCGAGCTCGGGCTTGGCGTCTGGTGCTGTGGCCTCAGCCCGGCTGCCCCCCAGAAGGACGGCCCGGTGCTGGTCGGAGAGCCTGTTGCCATCGGCGGGGTGGTCGTCCACGACGGCGATCTGGTCATCGCGGATGACGACGGCGTGGTCGTCTGGCCACGGGCGCGCATCCCCGAGCTGCTGACCAGGGCCGAGGCGAAGTATCACGCCGACAATGAGCGCCTGGCGCGCTTGCAGGGGAAGGGATAGTCCCCGAAGGCGCGCTCGTGCTGCCGGGGATCGCCTCTCGCGCCGCGTCCCCCCGAGTCTCGCGGCACTGCTCCCACTGTTGTCACACATTTTCGACAGAGACTTGACAACGGGGTATAAGTTTAGGTATAAACTAACTATGAAGCTACACATAGTGAAGTTGCTTCACTTTAGAAGTTTGTGGCGATGCGTCGCGATCGTGAGTCATCGCCAAGCGTCCTCGGCGGGGCACCTCGCCTGGGGCAACGAGTACCGAAAGGAACGCTAGCATGGCTTTTGTACTGGATCAGGCGCACACGAACATTGACTTTAGTGTGAAGCATATGATGGTCGCGAACGTACGCGGCACCTTCAAGAAGTTCACCGGCGAGGTGGAGATCGACGAGGCAAAGCCTGAGAACTCAAAGGTGAGTGTCACCATTGACACCGCCAGTGTTGACACAGGCATGGATGTCCGCGACAATCACCTGCGCAGCGCTGATTTCTTCGATGCCGAGACGTATCCGACCATTACCTTCGTCAGCACCCGCATCGAGCGCCAGGGTGAGGAGCGCGGTCGCATCTATGGTGATCTAACCATCCACGGCGTCACCCGCGAAGTACCCCTCGATGTCACCTTCGAGGGCCAGATGAAGGACAGAGAGGGCAATCGCCATGGTGGCTTCTCAGCCAGCGGAACCATCAGCCGGAAGGAATTCGGTCTGAACTGGAACGTGGCGCTGGAGAGCGGTGGCTGGCTGGTGAGCGATGTCATCAAGCTCGTCATCGAGGCTGAGGTCGTCGAGAAGGTTCCGGCCCCGGTCGCCTAAGGCGCACCGCGGGAGCTACGGCGCACGGTTGAGGCTTGCCCTCGCCGTGCGTTTTCGCGTTTTGCGCCAGCATACCCGCCCGTTCTATCAGAAATCCCCCTTGCTACGTGTCGCCCCACGTGATATACCCCTGTGTGGCGGCGTGCCAATGGTGTTGAGAGAGTGTCAGCGGAGAGGAGCGACCAGATGCCCGGCAAACGGTCGAATCCAGAGCTCCCCTCACGACGTGAGCTGCGTCGTGTGGCCTGTCGTGCTCTCCGCCTGCGACCCCGGCGCGTCTAACGCCGGAGCGCGAGCCCTCTACGAAGGCGCGGATGTCGAGCACGACGTCTCGCGCCTTTTTCGTGCGCATGCACATGCGCCTTCTCAACACGAGGTATTCCCTATCATGATGAGCGGCAAGATTCTCAAGCTGCGGGGCTGGCCTGAGGGCAAAGTCATCGGCCTGGCCAAGGCCGCCGCGGATCATCTCGAAGCGAGCGGGTTGGATCGCGAAAGCGTTCTTACCCGGCTCGACGCCGTGCTCGCGGAGCCCCGCGCCTACCTGGCGGATGCCGTCTTCGCCGAGCTGGCGCGGGAGTGCATCCGGCGCACCGCGCCTGCCCTGCCTGGCGACGACACGCTACGCGAGCGACCGCTCCCCTACGCCGTGTGGGGCGAGCGGCATATTGACCGGGACGCGCTGATCCAGATGGAGAACGCGCTGCGACTGCCTGTGGCCGTTGCCGGCGCGCTCATGCCTGACGCGCACATTGGCTATGGCCTGCCAATTGGCGGTGTGCTGGCCACTGCCGGGTCGGTCATCCCCTATGCCGTCGGCGTGGATATCGCCTGCCGGATGCGGCTCTCGATCTATCCGCAGTCGCCCATCGTGCTCGACCAGCGCAAGAGCGACTTCAAGCGGTCCCTGATCGAGCGGACGCGCTTCGGCATGGGTGAAGAATGGGAGCGCAACGACCGGCCCGAGCACGCCGTGCTGGACGACCCCGCCTGGAACGCGACCAAGTTCCTCAAGTCGCTCAAGCGAATCGCCATGGCACAGCTCGGCACCTCGGGCACGGGGAACCATTTCGTCGAGTGGGGCAGCTTCCGGCTCTATCGCGACGAGCCTGGCCTGGGCCTAAGCGCTGGCGAGTATCTCGCGCTGCTCTCGCATAGCGGCTCGCGCGGCGTCGGCTTCAAGATCGCCAATCGCTATAGTGAGACGGCGATGCGG
Source organism: Ktedonobacterales bacterium (assembly GCA_036391335.1). Taxonomy (GTDB): domain Bacteria; phylum Chloroflexota; class Ktedonobacteria; order Ktedonobacterales; family JADMIN01; genus DASWAC01. Next base: position 7,835 of record DASWAC010000034.1, on the reverse strand, counting down.
CTACACCCCCAGCTGGACCGCACCGTGCGGCACCTGGCGTGGCTCCCGTTGGGCACTGAGGCAGGCGAGGAATACTGGCTCTCGATGGAGCTCGCGGGCCGGTTCGCGTCGGCCAACCACCATGTCATCCATCACCGGGTGGCGAAGATGGCGGGTGTGAAGGAAGCTGCCGTGGTGGAAAACCATCACAACTTTGCCTGGAGGGAGACCTTGCCCGACGGAGCCGAGGCGGTGATCCACCGGAAGGGCGCGACTCCTGCCGGGATAGGTGTGCTGGGGGTCATCCCTGGCTCGATGGGCGACGCAGGCTATGTCGTGCGCGGGCTGGGCGACGCGCGGTCGCTGCGGTCGGCGGCGCATGGCGCGGGGCGCAAGATGGGCCGGAAGGCGGCGATGCAGAGCATCTCGCGGCGCGAGCGGGACGACTATCTGCGCGAGCGCGGAGTCACCCTGCTCGGCGGCGGGATGGACGAGTCGCCTCAGGCATATAAGGATATCGAGACCGTCATTGCCGCGCAGGATGACCTGGTCGAAGTCCTTGGCAAATTCACGCCGCGTATTGTCCGTATGGCCGACCAGCCCGGCGAGTATTAGCGACACGACGGTCAGGGGAGGGAAGTCATCCCTTGCCCTGACCGCCCATGTGCTCCATGCTAGAATGCAAGCCAGGTGGCGTGCTAGCCTGGGAGGATGTCGCATGGGAGTGATCGGACGGATGCGTGGCTCGTCAGGGCGACGCGATGCGAGCGCGCGGGAGACGGATGTGGTGATCCTTGGCGCAGGGTTCGCCGGACTGATGGCCGCGCGTACTGTGCTGGCCGCCGGCAAAGATGTGCTGGTGGTCGAGGCGCGAGATCGTGTCGGCGGCCGCATCTGGACTCGCCCCGCAGCAGACGGCACCCCGCTGGATGTCGGCGGGCAGTGGGTCGGCCCCACTCAGAAGCGCCTGCTCACGCTCATCGAAGAGCTCGGCCTCTCGTTGTGGAAGTCGTACGACAGCGGCAAGAATATCCAGCTCTTGCGCGGCGAGCGCCACGAATACACCGGCGCTATCCCGACGCACGATCCGCTGGCCGCGGCCGAGACGATGGAGACGGTGCTCGCGCTGCACGAGATGGCGAGCGAAGTCCCTCTCGACGCGCCCTGGCAGGCGCCCCACGCGAGCGAATGGGACAGCCAGACCTTCCACACGTGGATGTATGCCAACGTCAACAACGAAGCGGTACGCGACTTGCTCACCCTCTGCATTCAAGCGGTCTTCTCCATTGAGCCACGCGACCTCTCGCTGTTGCACGCGCTCTTCTATATGCGCTCAGGTGGGACGCTGCTCAATCTGATCTCGGTGACCAACGGCGCCCAGGAGAGCCGGGTCACCGGCGGGGCGCAGGCAGTGGCGCTAGGCATGGCTGCCAGCCTGGGCGAGCGGGTCATCCTGAGTGCGGCGGCACATACCATCACACAGGATGAGCGTGGCGTCCGTGTCGAGACCTCTGCTGGCGCCATCGAGGCGCGGCTGGCCATCATCGCGCTGCCTCCGCCACTTGCGGGTCGCCTGCGCTATGTGCCTTCGCTGCCGGGCTACCGCGACCAGCTGACCCAGCGCATGCCGCTCGGCACGGTCATCAAAGCCCAGTGTCTCTACGATGTGCCATTCTGGCGTGAGGCGGGCTTTTCCGGCCAGGCCATCGCTGACACGGGGGCGGTGCACGTCGCCTTCGACAACACTCCGCCGGAGGGGCGCCCAGGCATCTTGCTGGGCTTCGTGGAGGGTGACGAAGGCCGCCACTGGGGACGCGAGAGCGCTGAGGCGCGCCGGGCCGCCATCCTGGCCAGCTTCGAGCGCTTCTTTGGGCCGCTGGCGGCGAGCCCGCGTGAGTATGTGGAGCAGTCGTGGGCCGAAGAAGAATATACCCGCGGCTGCTATGCCAGCTTCATGCCCCCTGGCGTATGGACCAGCTACGGCGAGGCGCTGCGCGCGCCAATAGGGCGACTGCACTGGGCGGGAACCGAGACAGCCACGGTATGGAACGGCTATATGGATGGGGCGCTGCAATCTGGTGAGCGGGCCGCACATGAGGTGCTGGCGGCCCTAGGCGTGTAATATACGATGAGGGGGGATAGCAAGATCATGGCGACTCGTGACGAGCTAGCGGAGGCCCTGCATGACTACATCGCCCGTGGTCAGGCTGATGAGCGGGTGCGACGCGCGCTGAAGAACTGGCGCTGCCACATCCACATCCGGGCTACCGACGTGGACGCCGCGTTCACGATGGCGATTCGCGATGGCGCCATCAGCCCACTCGAAGACGGACTGAGCGGAACGCCCGACTTGATCGTCTCTGGAATGAGTGAAGATCTCGCGAATATCTTCTGGGGGGATGAGAATCCCGCCTCGAACTATATGCAGGGCGCCATCAAGGTGCAGGGCTCACAAGATGATGTCATGAAGCTCGATGCGATGGCGCTTTTCATCTACCTCGACAAATAGCCAGTGGGAGGCATCGTATGGGTCTATTCGAGCACTGGTGGCTGGTGCTGCTCCTCGGCCTGGTCATGCTGGTGGTCTTTGGCCCCAGGCGCATGATCGAGATGGGCCACGCGCTCGCCAAAGCCGCACGCGACACGATGGCCGCGATGCGCGAGGTGGATTGGGCCGCGCTCACCCGTGGCGATGAGCCATCCGTCCCCACGCCACCACATGCGCCGATCCCGCCGCTCACACCATCGGCCGGGCGAGTGGTCGAGGGCAGCGCTGAGCCGGAGCCGCCGAACGAGACACCATCTGGCCCGCAAAGCTAGAGCGTGAGCGCGCGCTCGAACTGCCCTGGCGTCTTGTGTGGTCCGACCAGCACCAGCCGCAGGAGGTTCTCGTCGAAGAGACGCTGCGCCATCCGCTGGATGTCGTCCGGCGTGACGGCGGCGTAGAGCGCCAACACCTCATCCGGAAGCTGGATGCGGTTCTCGGTAAGCTCTTGGTCGCCAAACCAGTCTGCCAGATAGGTGGGGCTGTCGAGGGCAAGCTCCAGGCGTCCCGTGCGGCTGGTGCGCGCCATCTCGAGCTCGTCAGCCGGCACAGACTCCTGGCGCAGCCGATCCAGCTCGTCCAGCACAGCTCGCAGTGCCGGTACCACCCGTGCTGGCTGCACTCCCGCCTCGACGACATAGGAGCCGCAGTCGTAATATTCCGCGCCGCCCGAGGCAACGTAATAGGCCAGACCCAGCTCGTCGCGCACCCGCTGAAAGAGCCGCGAGAACTCACTGCCGCCGCCGAGAATGGTGTTGAGCAGACTGAGCACGTGCACATCAGGATCCATGCGCGACAGGCTAGGCATGCTGAGAATCACTGTCGTCTGCTTGGTCCGGCGATAGCCCAGGCGCACCCGTGGCGCGTCGGCAGGCGGCATCGAGGGAGTCCACACCGGCACGGGCCCACTCTCCCAGGGGCCAAAGTAGCGCTCTGCCTGCGTCATGACCTCGTCGAGGTTGATGCCACCCGCGACACTGAGCACCGCGTTTCCCGGCACATAGTGCTGCCGCATGAAGGCACGCAGGTTATCCTCCTGGATTCCCCTGACGGATTCCTCGGTGCCGGCGATCTCGCGGCCCAGCGGCAGCGGGCTCGGCCACATCGCCTCATTCGAGAGCATGCCCGCCCACGCGCCGGGACTGTCGAAGCTCTCGCGAATCTCCTCGGTGATGACATTGCGCTCGCGGTCGAATTCCGCCGGGTCGAGGATGGGATGGAGCGCCATATCCGAGATCACGTGCATCGCCCGCTCGAGATAGTGATTGGCGACATAGATCTCGTAGGCGGTGGTCTCGCGCCCGGTGGAGGCGTTGATGATGCCACCCACGCCATCTATCGCGATGGAGATCGCCTTGGTGTTGGGAAACGACGTCGTCCCCTCGAATACCATATGCTCCAGGAAATGCGCCATGCCCGACAGCTCCGCGGGATCGTACCGTGAGCCCGCCCCCACGAAGAGCCTCACTGCCGCGCCGCGCACGCCGGCGACCGGCGTCATGATGACCCGAAGGCCATTCGGAAGGGTGCGTTTTTCATACATCGGTGCGCATTCATCTCCGTTCACTGGCACCCAAGCTATCGCGGGCACACTAACGGGCATTCTACTCGCTCTTCAGGAGTGCCGCAAGCGCATTTCAAGGATTGATCGCTCATGTGGGTTGGCGTAATTCTGAGGTATCAGGTAGGATATAAGGTGAGCCACCCCCACAAGGGTGCTGGTGATGCGGCATACTCAGAGCAGATTGGCATGCAGGTTGACGCGGCAGGAGGCGCCCGTGGCGGTTGAGATAACGGCTGATATGATCATTCACGATGTGGTCTCGAAGTATCCGGCCACTGTGCGTGTCTTCCAGGGGCACGGCCTGCCGTGCACCGCATGCCAGATCGGCGCGCGCGAGAGCATCGCCGGGGGGGCGCGCACCCACCGCCTCGCCGTGGATTCCCTGGTCGAGGACCTCAATCGCGTGGCCAACGGCGAGGAAGCGGTCGGCATCAAGCCCGCCAAGAAGGTGACGCCGGGACGTGGCATCCCGCTGAACGTCATGCCCGAGGCTGAGCCCGATCGCAAGATTCGGCATATCATCGCCGTCATGAGCGGGAAGGGCGGCGTCGGCAAGTCGCTGGTCACCGGGCTTCTGGCAGTCACGCTGCGCCGCCAGGGCCTGCGCGTCGGCATTCTCGATGGCGACATCACCGGCCCGAGCATCGCCAAGGAGTTTGGCGTGCGCGGCAGCCCGAAGAAGAGCCCCAGCGGCGGCATCGAGCCGCTGATGACTCTGGGCGGCATGAAAGTCGTCTCGATGAATATGTTCCTGCCCGATCCAACTGATCCCGTTGTCTGGCGTGGCCCGATGATCTCGAGCGCGATCAAGCAATTCTATAGCGATGTGGACTGGGGCAATCTCGACTTCCTTCTGGTGGATCTGCCCCCCGGCACCTCGGACGCGCAGATGACGGTGATGCAATCGTTGCCGATTGATGGGGTCGTGGTCGTCTCTTCGCCGCAGATGCTGGCAACCGAGATCGTGATGAAGTGCATCAAGATGGTGCAGAGCATGAAGGGGAAGCTGATCGGGCTGGTGGAGAACATGAGCTGGATGAGCCTGCCCGATGGCACGCGGATGGAGGTCTTCGGCCCAAGCAACGGGCCTGAGCTGGTGGGCATGACGAACTCGCCACTCCTGGCGCAGCTGCCTATCGAGCCGGAGATCGCCATGCTGTGCGACGCGGGCAAGCTGGAAGAATATCACAGCGAGGCCTTCGACGATCTGGCCTCGAATTTCCTCAAGAGCCTGCGGATCGCCGGCGAGGCCGTGGCGACGGCTTAAGCCTTGTGCTGGCCGCGCCGCACGATCATCTCATCATAGATGGCGCCCATGCGGTCGGCGCTATAGGGCATGTCGCGGTCCAGCCACCACTGGATGAGTGCGACGGATGAGCTGACGAAGAGATAGGCTTCGAGGTCGTCAGGGATCAACCCATCACTGTGCGGCTGGTAGCTCATCATGCGCATCGCGCCGCTCTCGATCACGTGGTGAGTCAGCGTGACGGGGCCACGGCTGCTCAGCAGCAGGCGGCAGATTGCCTGGTGCTCGCGCACATAGGTGAAGAGCGCCGTGCCCATTCCGTGCTCTTCGCTGGCCACCGCGGGTGAGCGCAAGAGCTCCGTGAGGTCCGACACGACGACATCCGAGGCATCATGCAGCAGACCGTCTTTATCGTGATAATGCCGAAAGAAGGTCGCGTAGCCGACGTCGGCGCGCTCGGTGATATCTCGAATGGTGACGGCGTCGTAGCCCTTCTCAAGCGTCATCTCGACCAGTGCCCTGGCGAGGAGGTGCTGCGTGCGTCTCACCCGCCGGTCCGTGGCGGCCATCGTTCCCGACCTTCCCGAAAGCAATCACTCGTTGGCGTATTGTACCACGCTCAGCCGATGAGGAAGAAGCGCCAGGTCCACCAGAGCAGCAGCACGAGGGTGCCGCCCAGGGTGGCGAGCTGCACCCCCAGCGCCAGTGTGTTCGCCTGGGCGGTCGGCCGCGCCTGTGCCCGGCTGCCGATGCCGCTGAGCGCTTCGGTGAGCGCCTCGCGGCTGGGCGTGTTGGCGGCAAACGCGGTGAACTCGGCGGTCGAGCGCTCCCCCCACGGCACGAAGCGACCATCGCCGCGCAAGATGATCAGCGTCCCTGGTTGGGTCACCTGCCACAGGGTGTAATGGGGATCTAACTGATAGGCCTCTTCGACCAGCTGGAAGCCCTTGTCGCGCCCTACCGCTGTGTCGGGCAGATTCTCGATCTCTTCGAGCACCGCGACGCTTTGCAGCGTATGGTCACTGCCGGCGGCATTCTTGAGGTCTTTGAAGAGGAATTCGGCGATCTCGGGCTGGTCCTGCGCTCGTGCTGCCCTGCACATCACCGCGAGGCAGGCGACGTGGTGCTCTGGGCGCACATTTGGCAGCAGCTGGCGCACATCCGCCAGGCTCGTGCGGGCCAGGGAGTCCGCATCGGCGGGGAGCCCACGCTTCAGCTTCACGCTGGCCAGCACGACATTGCCGATGATCGAGCGCTCCCGTGTGAGGGCAAGCACGCCGCGTGCGATCTCTTCCGCCTCATCGTAGCGGTTGAGTCGCAGCAGCACCAGTGAGAGATTGCCCAGCGTCTGCGAGTCTGGCGACGCGTTCACCGCTTCGAGCGCCGCACTCAGCGCGTCATCTACCTTCCCCAGCCCCAGCAGTGCGCTCACCCGGCGGTTATACCACACCATCCGGCGATTGCCGTGCCAGGCGTATTTACCGCTTTGTGCCAGGGCACGGTCGCAGAGCTCGAGCGCGCGGGCATAGTGACCGTTGCGCATCAGGCGGTCAGCGCGCACGGATGGCGAGAGCATCTGGGCGCCGCGCAAGAAGATGAACCATATCAGCACGAGCGCCAGCGGCAATCCATAGCCCGTGGTCCCCATCACGACCGAGACACAGATGGGGACCGCGACGAAGAGCAGCCAGGTGGCGATGAGCCACCCAATGAAGAGGTCACCCCGGTCACTCGTCATTCTCATACGTACCCTCGAAATAAGATGAGTGCGCGCATGCGAGCCGCATGGCATCTGGATAAGGGCCAGCGTGGATCGCCACGCTCGTGTGAGGGAGTGTAGACACCTCAGCGTGTCCCGTCGCGGCAGTCCCTATCGTATCATGCGAAGGCTACCCGAATGTGAATTCGCTCAAACAGCATGCTCGCGCTGTCACGCCCCCCTTGACCTCGACGACATCGAGCACGTATCCTGCGCTCATGCGATATTCGTTCTCGACGGGCACATTTTACTTTCGCGACCTCGCCTGGTGTCTCCGGCTTGCCCAACAAGCAGGCTTTGACGGTGTTGAATATGTCATCGGCCCCGACTATTTCATCCGTGGCGAGGCGGCGCTGGCGCGTGTCGCGCGGTCGCACTCGTCCCGTGTGCTGAGCTTGCACCCGCCCTTCGTGGTCTTTTCGCGCCTGCCGGGTGTGCCGTGGCCAAAGCAGGGAATCAGCTCGTGGCCGCGCACCATGCGAGCCGCCGCCGCCCTGGGCGCGCCGATGGCCGTCACGCACACGGTGTCCCTCTTCTCATGGCAGTCGCCACGCGCGGAGCGCTATCGGGCGGCCCTGAAGCAAGGGCGCGAAGCGGCGCCTCACGTGGAGCTGACCATCGAATCCCCGCAGCGCGGGCGACGGCGAGTCACTCTGTTGGATGACCTGCGCGCGCTGGTGGATCTGGCGGGCGAGCAGCAATGCGGAATCACGCTGGATACCTGCCATGCGGGCCATAATGG
>DASWAC010000033.1:0-3424 GCA_036391335.1 Ktedonobacterales bacterium | reverse complement strand
TAGTGGATTTGCGGAGCCTTGCCCCCCTCGACATGGAGACGCTCGCCGCGTCTGTGCGCAAGACAAAGCGCGCCATCGTGGCACACGAGGCTCCAGTCTTCATGGGCATGGGAGCCGAGATCGCGGCGCGCCTGATGCATGACCTCTTCGATACGCTGGCTGCGCCGGTGGAGCGCGTTGGCAGCCCCAGCGTGCCGTATCCGCCCGCCCGCTACGAGAAGCTCTTCCTGCCTGATGCCGAGCGCATATTAGAGGCTGTTGACCGCACCCGGGAGTATTAGTGCCGTGAAGCTCAACCAATTCCTCTTGCCCGATCTAGGCGAGGGCCTCGAAGAAGCGCAGCTCGTGCAATGGCTGGTCGCCGAAGGCGAGAGCGTCACGCTGAACCAGCCGCTCTGCCAGGTCGAGACGGCCAAGGCGCTCGTGGACATCCCTTCGCCGCATGCCGGACGCGTCCACCAGCTGCACGCCCGCCCCGGCGACAGCGTAGCAGTCGGCGCGCCACTCATCACCATCGCTACCGATGCGCCGATGGCAGACGCGAAGTCGCCGCGGAGCGGATCTGGCGCGGTGCTGGTAGGCTATGGGACCGAAGGGCCCACACAGTCATTCGTCCGTCGCCGGCGCGGAACCTCGCGCGACACCAGCGCACCAGCCACGCCGACACGCGAGCTGCGGGCAAGCCCACTCGTGCGCAAGATGGCCCGCGAGCGCGGCTTCGACCTGCAGGCGCTTACCGGCACCGGGCCCGGCGGGCGCATTCGCGTGGTGGACCTCGAGGCGGCGCTCCATGCCGGACCGCCGGCCGCAGCCGGGCGTGTAGAGGGGCCCGCGCCACTCGCCGCCGATGAGGAGCGTGTCAGCATCGTCGGGCTGCGCAAGGCCATCGCAGCGCGCATGGTGAAGGCCGCGACGACGATCCCTCATTTCAGCGAATATCTGCTCTTCGACGCGTATAATCTGACGCTCTTGCGCGACCGGCTCAATGGCGACTCCGCGCATGCCGGGCAGAAGCTCACCTTCTTACCGTTCCTGGTGCGCGCGCTGGCGCAGGCCACCACGCAGTATCCCATCCTCAACTCGCGCTGGGATGACACGGGTAGCGCGATCATCCTCAAGAAGACGATTCACATGGGCATCGCCACCGACACCGAGCGTGGTCTCGTCGTGCCGGTCATCCATGACGTGGCCGGCCTGAGCTTGCGTGAGATCGCGGCGGAATCCGAGCGCCTGGCACTGGGTGCGCGCGGCGGCACGCTCACCCCTCGCGATATGACCGGAGGCTCGATCACCCTGAGCAATGTCGGCGCCGCCGGTCCGGTGGACACTGGCACCCCGCTCATCAATCCGCCCGAGGCGTGTGTCGTCGGCTTCGGGGCCATCAAGAAGCGCGCTCTGGTGGTGGGCGAGGAGGTGAAGGTCCGCCCCAGCGCGTGGATCTCGATGTCGTGCGATCACCGCGTCGTTGATGGCGCGACGGCAGCCAAGTTCATCGGCCTGCTGGCCGAGCTGCTCGAACATCCGGATTGGATGGCCGCATAGCCGCATTGGGAGGAGGACACACGTGGTGGTAAGCGAGGCACCCACGTCCGCCGTGGCAAGCAATCGGCTGCTCATCGCTGGGGCGGCCCTGCTGGCTGCATCGACTCTGGCGCCGTGGTATAACGTCACCTCACTGGCATATGAGCCTGAGGTTGGCCCGCCACCACCTGAGATCATTCCAAACGGGCACTACAATCTGTGGCAGGGGCTGGCCGAGTCGCACTTTCAGCCTGTTTTCCCATGCTTCTCGGGGCTCTTTCTCTTCCTACTCGCGGCTGTGGGCGCCGTCATGGTCGCCATGACCAGGGCAGTAGCTCGGCGGGACGTAATCATCAGCACGATTGTGTCGGCACTCGTGATCTTCGTGGCAGGAGCCATCACCGTTAGCCTACTCTATCTGATAGCAATCATGGGCAGCTTTGACTGGCCGTTCTATACGATTCGTCCAGACCTCGGCGTCTGGGCTGCGGCGACTGGGCTCGGTACGCTGCTGTTCTCGGAGCTCGTGCGCATCCGCCGCGCATGAGCGCTATTCGTCGAGCAAGCCCCGGCGCATGGCATACTTCACCAGCTCGGCACGGTTGTGCAGGTTCAGCTTGTCCATGATGTGCGTGCGATGGGTATCAACCGTCTTCGGGCTGATGATGAGCTGCTCGGCGATCTGATTGTTCGTGTTGCCCTCGGCGACCAGCTTCAAGATCTCACGCTCGCGCTCGGTCAGCAGGCTATAGGTGTCACGCTCCTCACCGGTGCGCACCCGATGCAGATAGTCACCCACGATGAGCGGCTGAATGGATGGCGAGAGGTACACCTGCCCGCCACAGACCATGCGAATCGCGTTGATCAGCTCGCTATCGGCGGCTTCCTTGAGGATGTACCCGGCCGCGCCCGCTCGCAATGTCTGGAAGAGATACTCTTCGTGCTCATGCATGGTCAGCGCCAGCACTCGCACCTCAGGGTGCCGCTGGTGAATCTGCCGGGTCGCCTCGATGCCGTTGCAGCCTGGCATAGTGATATCCATCAGCACGAGATCGGGGTGCAAGAGGATTGTCTGGGCGATTGCCGCATTGCCATCGCTTGCCTCACCCACGACCTCGATATCCGCTTGGGCGTTCAGCAGCATGCGCAGCCCCACTCGCAAGATCGTGTGGTCATCAGCGATCAACACTCGAATCTTGCCAGTCTCGGTCGTGGGCGTGTCCCCCTCAGGCAGGGTGGCCGTGCCAGAATCAGCGGTATCGGTCATGCGTGTATCTTCTCACTCGTCTCACCCACCGGCTCACTCACCGCGGGCGCGTGCCCCCGAATGAACGGAATCGTGGTCTCAATAGTCGTACTTTCTCCGACCTGCGATTGGATGTCAACTACCCCATTCAAGAGGGATGCGCGCTCGATCATGCCGCCGAGGCCCAGACCGCGATCCTGCCAGGGCCGTCGCAGCAGCGTCGCGGCATCGAAGCCGCGCCCATCATCGTGAATGGAGGCGTGAATCTGTCCATCATCCTCAATAAGCATGACAGAGACGGCGCTCGCCCCGGCATGCTTGGCCGTGTTGGTGAGCGCTTCCTGAATGATGCGATAGAGCGCGGTCTCCATCTCAGGCGGCAAGCGATCTTTCAGGCCGTTGACACAGAGATCCACCGCAATATCCGTATTCTCTTGATACCACTTCACATATGACCGCAAGGCTGGCACCAAGCCAAACTCGTCGAGCGCGCTCGGGCGCAGATCGATGCTCAGGCTCCGGACGGCGCGAAGCGTCTGGTGGGCCAGTGCCCGAGTCTCCGCTACCCGTGCGCGGGCATCGTCGGACTGCACCGAGTTCTCCAGCATACGCAAGCTGATGAGCAGCGTCGTCAGCACCTGGCTCGTCTCGTCGTGC
>DASWAC010000032.1:0-21774 GCA_036391335.1 Ktedonobacterales bacterium | reverse complement strand
CTTTCTCTCGCGCGCATAGGGAATCGCCAGCACAGCCGACGCGATGGCCAGCCGATAGAATGCGGAGACCGTGCCGGGCACGCCGTGCGCCCACTTCGTGAGGATAGCCGAGACGGCGATGCAGACGATGCCCGCGAGGAGCAGCGCATACACGCTGGTGCGCACCCCGGTCTTTGGCGCGGCAGCGGCCACTGGCTGGTCGAGCACTGCCTGGCTCACGCGTCACCCCCCACGCGCGCCAGCGCGGCAGGGATCTCCTCCACGGGCGACGCGGGGGCGTCCGTGGCAGGTTGCTGGTGCTTTCCCCGGCGGGGCAGGCGGATAGCGCCGGTGATGATCAGCGTGCCAAAGAGGACCAGGACCAGGCCGCCGACCTTCGCGGGCGTGATGCTCTCGTGCAGCAGCACCGCGCCATAGATGATGGCGGTGCACGGCAGCAGATAGGTCACGATGGAGGCGCGAGTCGGGCCGACATTCTGATTCAGCCAGAAGAAGAGGAGATAGGCGATGCCAGTGCCCACCACGCCGAGCGTGGCGACAGCGGCCAGCGCGCCGAGTGACGGCAGCTTGGTGGGAAGCCCACCAGTGAGGAAGATCACCGGTGCCACCATCAGCAATGCGGTGAGCTGCGTCGAGATGGGACCCACCAACATGCCCTTCGCATGATAGCGCCGCAGCAGGAGCCCACCAATGGCATACATCGCGGCGGCCAGCAGCACGGCGAGGTCGCCTATGATGCTCTTCCCATAGAACAGCGCCGCCGGGCCAAAGATGGTGAGCACGCCAGCGAAGCCGATGAGCACGCCCAGCACGCGGCGCGAGGTGATGCGCTCGTGACCGGGGCCGATCCAGAAAGCGGCCAGTGGGACGATGAAAAGAGGGACCGCGGCATTGAGGATAGATGCCGTGCTGCTATCAATCTGTGTCTCGCCCCATGTGATGAGCAGATAGGGCGCCGCGATATTGAAGAAGCCCGAGACGATGCCCAGGGGCAGCGCGCGCCAGAAGCCGCTGAGTGAGCCACGCACCGACAGCGTGACGATGGTGAGGACCACCAGCGAGAAAGTGAGCCGCAAGCTGACCAATGTGGGTGGGCTCATCTCAGCCACGCCGATCTTGATGAAGAAGAATGATGCGCCCCAGATGAGGGCAAGTGAAAAGAGTGCCAGGTAGCCACGCATGCTCATGCCAGTTTGCCTTTGTCTACTTGCCCTGCTCGGGTAAAAGCCACTCGAGCCCACGCTTCCAGTTTCGTGCCAGCACCCGCTCGGCGCGGTCCGCGTCGCGCTTGCGCAGGGCAGCGATCAGGTCCGCGTGGTCGCGCAGCGAGGGAGAACGATCCGCCGCGCCCCAGAATGCCCGCTCGATTCGCCAGATGGTTGCCCGCTGGCTCGTGATCATCTCCGTGAGATGGTCATTTTCACATTGCGCCGTCAATCCGGCATGCACAGCGGCGTCAGCCTCGGTCGCGGCGGTCGCGTCGAGCGCATCGAGCGCTTCGGCCAGTCGGGCGTTCGCGGCTTCCATCGCGGCCAGTGTCCGCTCGTCCAGCCGTGCCAGCGACATCCGCATGGCCAGGGTTTCCAGCGCGGCGATGATGGGATAGAGCTCGCGTGCCTGCCGCAGCGAGACCTCGCTCACATAGAAACGGCGAGATGCGGTCGTTGCGACGAAGCCTTCTTCCTCCAAACGGCGCAGTGCCTCGCGCACGGGGGTGCGGCTCATGCCGAGCGTCTGAGCGAGCGCCTCATCACGAATCGGCTCGCCGGGGGCGAGGGTGCCATCGAGAATCCAGCCGCGCACACTATCATAGGCGGTGTCGCTCAGGCAGACGCGGGTCGCCTGTGGATTCGGAGCGGGAAGCGGCATAGGCCATCACCTCAGATCGTAACGGGGCGCCCTTAGAATTGTATACAATATATAGTATACATTTTGGTAAAGGGCCAAGACAAGAGCGCGCCAAATCTCTGCGCATGCGATGCTCTCGTGCCTCCATGACTATCAACACGGCCACGCGGCGAATGGTTGCGCGAAGCGAGAGCGGCAGATGAGGCGGAGGCTGGGAGCACCATCACATCCCGCTTGACGCGCTAGAGGCGGCATGATACACTCTGAAGGCTGTATTCTTCAGGATGATTCCCGTGTGCCCGCGACCATACTGCCTGGGATGTCACTCCATATGTGGGCGCCGCGTGAGGTAGAAAGAAGCTTGGTGCTGTGACGTACGCTGTGATTGAGACGGGTGGCAAGCAATATCGTGTCACTCCCGGCCAGACCCTCGCGGTCGAGCTGCTTCCTGAGGAGCCCGGCGCCGTGGTGACCTTTGATAAGGTGTTGATGGTCTCGGATGGCACGACGGCCTCTGTGGGCACGCCAGATGTCGCCGGGGCAAAGGTCGTCGCGACAGTCTCGAATGAGGGGCGCGGCCCGAAGATCATCGTCTTCAAATACAAGTCGAAGAAGCGCTATCGCCGCACCACCGGTCACCGCCAGGACCTCACCTTCCTGACCATCACCGATATCCATGCCGGTGGCAAGAGCCTGCTCTCAGCGGACGATCGCAAGTCGTATGAGGCCGACGCCAAGGCGCGGACCGAGCGCTATGGCGAGCGCATGGCAGTGGCTCGCGGCGAGACGGCGAAGTAGTCACGGCGCAACGACAGCCCTCACTCACACGTTCACATCTGTAGAGGAAGCATTCAAGGGAAGAGGAGCACCCTCACATGGCACATAAAAAAGGCGTTGGCAGCTCGCGCAATGGTCGCGACAGCAAGCCCAAGATGCTCGGCGTGAAGCGCTTTGGTGGCGAGGCCGTGCGCGCGGGCACCATCATCGTGCGGCAGCGCGGCACGCGCATCAACCCGGGGCTCAATGTGGGCTGCGGGCGTGATTATACCCTTTTCGCCCTGGTGGATGGCACGGTGAAGTTCGAGTGGGAGACCCGCAGCAAGAAACGGGTCACGGTCGTCCCGGCGGTGGCCGCGACGGCGTAAAGCCCGCTCGAAGACTCTGGCGAGGCGCGTGGGCATGCGTGCCTCGCCTCGTTGTGCCTGGGCACTCGTGACAGGCGACCGATGTGGGCGCCGTGACTTCTAGCACGTGATAAAATCACGTCATCACACAGGACCCTATTCCTGCGTATAACAAAGTAATTATGGGCGGTAAGGCTGCCGCTCAGGTGAGGATGCACCAAGGGAGGGTTAGCCAGCATGGCGCTGCGCCTCATCGCGGCATCGAAAACTGACGTGGGCAAGCTCCGCGAGCAGAATGAAGACTCAGTGTTCGCCCGCGTGGGCGCTGATGACCAGGCCGGCTCTGGCATCTTTGTCGTCTCCGACGGCATGGGCGGCTATCAAGCCGGTGAGGTGGCCAGCCATCTCACCGTGGTGGGCATCAGCGAGCACCTGGCCCACCTGCTGGATCCCCGTGAGACCCAGCCGACGATTCCCCTGGAGCCCGACAAGAGCCGCGGCAAGAAAGACAAGCGCGACAAAAAGGCGCGCGTTGACCCCGTGAAGACGAAGCCACTTGCCGACAGTAACGGCTCTAAGACCCAGCGTCTCACCGAGACCCCAGAGCTTCTCCACTATTCCGAATCCCTGCGCGAAGCTATCGAGCATGGCAACGACCGCATCCGCGAATATGCCCGCGAGCATCCCGATGCGAAAGACCTCGGCGCCACCGTCACCGCGGCCCTCGTCATCCAGGGCAAAGCCTATGTCGCCAATGTGGGCGACAGCCGCACCTATCTCGTGCGCGACGGCAAGCTGCAAAAGCTGACGCGTGACCACTCCTTCGTGGCGCGGCTCGTTGAGACCGGGCAAATCGAGCCTGATGATGTCTATGATCATCCCAACCGGAATTTTATCTATCGCTCGCTCGGCGCGGGCAAATCTGATGTCGAGGTAGATATCTTCACTGAGGATCTGCAGCCTGGCGACGTGCTGGTGCTGTGCAGTGATGGCACCTGGGAGATGGTGCGCGACCCGGAGATCGAGCAGATCGTGAGCCACACCGACGACCTGAGCAAGGCGTGCGAGAAGCTGGTAGATCTCGCTAACGACCATGGTGGCGAAGATAACATCTCCGTCGTGCTCGTCCGCGCCGTCGCGAGCCAGGGGCATTGATCGCATGAGTCTCGCTCCGGGAACGATGCTTGCTGGCAAATATCGCGTGATCAGGCAGCTCGGCGAGGGCGGCATGGGCAGCGTCTATCAGGTGGAGGACGCACGGCACCCTGGCAGGGTCTTCGCGGCGAAAGAGCTGCTGGACGACGGCTCGCTCTCGCCAGAAGATCTCACCGCGGCGCACAAGCGCTTTGACGACGAGATCGCCATGCTGGCCCACCTCGCGCACCCACGGCTCCCTGCCTACGTTGACAGCTTTACCGATGCGGGCCGCCGCTTCTTTGTCATGGAATATATCCCCGGCATGACGATGGAGCAGCGGTTGCGCCAGCAGGGGGGGCCGCTGCCCGAGCGCGATGTCTTGGTCGCGATGTCGGCCGTCTGCGATGTGCTGGCCTACCTGCACACCCAGCGCCCACCTATCATCGTGCGCGACCTCAAGCCGGGCAATATCATGCTCACCCCTTCAGGTGAGATACGCATGATCGACCTGGGCATTGCCCGCACCTTCAAGGTAGGGAAGGTGACCAACACCGAGAACCTCGGCACGATGGCGTATGCCTCCCCCGAGCACATGGGGCTCAGCCAGACGGATGTGCGCTCGGACGTCTATAGTCTCGGCGCGACGATGTATCACCTGCTGACGAATCACGAGCCCACGCCGCTCGAAACGCCTGTGCCGGGCGCGATGCGCGCCTATGCGCCAGGGTTGAGCCAGGCTACGGAGAATCTCGTCATTCGTGCCATGCGTCAGCTCCCCCCCGATCGCTTCCAGTCGGCAGTCGAGATGCGCGATGCTCTGCGCGCCGCGCTCAAGGCCGTCGAGTCGCCCGCGCCACGTCCCACACGCGTGGGCGCGCCGCACCCCATCGCGCCCCGGCCCATCAGGCCGCCGCCCATCATGCCTGCGCGCCAGCCCTCCGCCAATCGCCCGCTGCCCTCCTCTGCCGGCGCCAAGCCCGCACCGGTCGCCCGCGCCGCCGCGCCCGCGGCAGGGATCCCGGCGTCTCCGGCCACGCCTGCAGGGCATATCTGCCCCAAGTGCGGCTATGTGAATCGGCGCAATGCGCGCTTCTGTCGCAACGATGGCTATCCCCTGGGTGTCGCGCCGCTGAAGAATCCTGGCGCCTCCGTGATTCCCGCCGCGCCGACCACGGCGGAGCTGCACGAGCGGCGGGCCACCGAGGAATTCAAGGCGGGCCACTATCAGGCAGCAGTGCGCCAGAGCGAGATCGCCATCGCGGAGGGACGCGCCACTCCGGACCTCTATCTGCTGATGGGGCGCTCATATCGCCAGATGAACCGCCCGCATGAGGCGGCGACGGCCTTCGAGCAGTCGGGCAAGCTGCGCCCATCGGCGGAAGCGCTCTATCAGCAGGGGATGGCGCTGCGGGCCGCCGGTGAGCTCGACGCCGCCGAGCTGGCTTTCTCACGCTCGCGCCAGATGGACCCCAAGAATGCCGAGATCTCATATCAGCTGGGGCTGGTCTGTCTCGCCCAGGGACGTTTCGCGCAGGCCGAGGGCGAGCTGCGCGACGCGCTGGCCACCAGGGTGGATGACCCTAGCATCCTCGTGGCGCTGGGTCGTGTGGAGGCGGGGCGCGGTGACCTGGACGGCGCGATCGCCTATTACCGGCGGGCCATCGCGGTGGCGCCCAGCGACGGCGGTGCGCATACTGAGCTTGGGCAAGCGCTCATGGCCCAGGGCAAGCTCAGCGATGCCATCCGGACGCTCGACAAGGCGAGCCGCCTGGCCCCGCAATCTGCCGAAGCCTTCGCGGCGCTGGGTGCGGCATGTCTGGCAGTGGGACGGCGTGCGCAGGCGCGGACGGCGCTGAAACGCGCGGCCGAGCTGGACCCCAATGACGCAGAGGTGCGGCAGCTGCTCACTGCGCTCTAGCGCAGGGGTGGCGCGCCCGCGATGATGGACTGGTGAAAGGACACATACTATGCGATGCGGTTCATGCGGCGCGGAGATGCGCGAGGGCGCCCGATTCTGCAATGTCTGCGGCGCTCAGCAGCCTGCCCCCCGGCCGATGAATGTCCCCCAAGCCAGTGTGCCACCGCAGCCGGTCACCGCCAGCTCGCCTGGTAACCGCTCACCGCGTCCCACGCGCTCCGATCTGGGCAGCGATAGCTCGGCGGCCATCACCACCAAGATGCCCCCTGCCGTACCGGTCAGTCCACCGGCGAGCGACCCGCCGGCCTTCTCACTGCCCCCAGAGGAGCGGCCCCACACGACGATCGGCACCCTCGGCTCGACCTCGCCTGTGGATGGCGAGCCCTGGCCGCTGCCCAGTGCGATGATCGTCGGCGGGCGCTATCGTGTGGAAGCGGTGCTGGCGGTCTCGGCGGACCCCACGGGCGAGAACGAATATCGCGTGACCGACCTCAAAGGCTATCTCAAGTGCTGGTCATGCGGCGCCGAGCATGAGGAGACGAGCACGGCAGAGCGCTATTGCCCTGAGTGCGACGCGGATATGCTCTCGCGCGGCTGGACGATGCGCGAGCGCGTGATGACCGAGGCAGAGCGTGCCGGTGGCGAAGATTCCGCGAAGCTGGCGCAGCAGGTGGGCGCAGCACCTGAGGAGATCATCTTTCACCGGGGCGTTCGGGTCTATCGTGTTGCCCCGGAATCCACAGCGGGCGCGCTCTTCCCCGGTGGGACTCGGCTCATCGCGGCGGCGGCCACCGATATCGGGCTGAGTCGCAGTGTGGGCGAGAATGAGGACAGCGTGGGGCATATCATCCTCGAGATGATGAACGGTGCGACGCGCGAGCCGCTGGCGCTGGGGGTGGTCGCCGACGGTCTGGGCGGGCACGCGAGCGGGCGCGAGGCCAGCACGACAGTGGTGCGCACGCTGATCGACCTCGTGCTGCGCCAGGTGGCTCTGCCTCAGCTGGGCACGATGACCGAGGCTCCCGCCACCGAGGAAGGGCTGCGCCACGTGCTGAGTGAGGGTATCCTCGCGGCGAATAACGCGCTCGCCGAGGCCAATCGCGCTGGCCAGAAGGATAGCGGCTCGACGGTCGTGGCGGCCCTGATCTCCAGCGGCGAGGCGCACATCGCCAATATCGGCGACAGCCGGGCCTATGTGCTCGATGAGCAGGGGCTGCGTCGCATCACCACCGATCATTCGTTTGTCGAGCAGCTCATCGCGGGTGGGTTGATCCAGCCGGAGGAGCGCTACACACACCCGCAGCGCAACCAGATCTTCCGCAGCCTGGGCACGCCGGGCGAGCCGCAGATAGATTTCTTCACCCAGCAGCTGCGCCCAGGGATGCGTCTGCTGCTGTGCTCTGACGGCTTGTGGGAGATGGTGCGCGATGAGGAGATCACCAACATCCTCACGACCCACTCCGATCCGCAGGGCGCGTGTGACGCGCTGATCGCCGCGGCCAACGATCATGGCGGCGACGACAACATCTCCGCGGTCGTCATCGCGGTCGAGGCCTAGAGGAAGCGAGCCAGGGCTTCCTTCTAACGCGGCATAGCGCCATTTCGTATACAGTCGGAGTTGTGATGCTACGCGACCGGGGCGATCGCATGCGCCACGCCGCGACGAGACTCGAAAGGAACGCCGACGATGGCTGGTGAGGTGACACTCAGTTGCCAGATGGGGCACGACCGCATGCAGGCGACGGGCGGCAGCCAGCTCGTCTATATGCTGGTGGAAGCTCGGCCCAATGACAGCGCGCCCGGTGTGCAGACACGCATGCCGCTCAATCTGAGCCTCGTGCTCGATCACTCGGGCTCTATGAAGGGTCCCAAGCTGCAGGCGGTGAAAGACGCCGTCAAGCTGCTCATTGACCACATGGATCCAAACGACATCATCTCGGTGGTCATTTTCGATGACAATGTGCACGTGATCGTCCCCGCGCAATACGCCGCCGATAAGGCCGGGCTAAAGAGCGCGATGGATATGATCCGCGATGGTGGCGGCACCTCGATGTCGCTCGGCATGAGCGCCGGGATCACGGAGCTGCGCAAGTATATCAACCCGAGCATGGTCAATCGCATGGTGCTGCTCACCGATGGCGTGACCTATGGCGACGCCGATCGCTGCCGTCGCATCGCCGACGACTCGCGGGCGATGGGCATCGGCATCCATCCGCTGGGCATCGGCGCCGACTGGGATGAAGACCTGCTCGACAACCTGGGCCAGCGCAGCAGCGGGATGCCCGCCGAGTTCATCCGCATGCCACAAGATGCCCTCGCCATCTTCAGCCAGCAGCTGCAGAGCGCCGCGGCAGTCATGGCCCGCAATGTGAATATCACTGTCCGGCTCTCGTCCGGAGTGACGCCCAAGCGCGCGGTAAAGGTGCTGCCGCTGATCGGCGACGCCCTGCCCAATGTGCTCCAAGACCGCCAGGCCGTGGTGCCACTGGGCGATCTGGAGCGCGGCACGCCGCAGGGGGTGCTCTTTGAGCTGCTGGTGGATCCCAAGCCTGTCGGCACGTTCCGCATCGCGCAGGCCGAGCTCTCCTATGAGCTGGCCAATGGGCAGGTGGAAAAGGAGCGCACCGACGCGGTGGTGACCTTCTCACCGGATCCGGTGAAGCCGGGCGACGCGAATCCGGTGGTGATGAACTTCGCCGAGAAGTCCACCGCACACCGGCTGGTGACCAAGGTGCTCGACGAGTATAAGAGGACGGGACGCGCCACGGTGGTGCTGAGCCCTGCCGTCACCCGGATGCTGGACCCCGAGACACAGCGCGCCCTCGACCAGATTCAGGCGGGGAAGCAGATTAGCGCGGAGGATGTCAAGAGCATCGGGAACAAGACACGCAAGCTCACCCAGCGCCTGGAATAGAAGGCTCACCCGCGAGCCGGACGACCGGCGGGTCGCTCGCTCGTTTGCCCACGTGATATGCTGCACAGGGCGCGTGTCGCACATCGCTAATGATGTGGCCGTGCCACGCCGAGAAGAAGGAGACCAATCCCATGTCTATCAGCTGCTCGCAGGGTCATGTGAACCCCGATGGCTCGATGTTTTGCGATGAGTGTGGCGAGCGCCTGAGCCCGCAGCCGGTGGGCGCGCCCGTGATGACTCCCGCGCCGGCGATGGCCTCGGCCACGGCGACGGGCGCCGGCATCGCGGTGAGCGCGGGCAGCCCGCGACTGACGGTGCAGTCGGACAATGCGGTCTTTGACCTCTCCGGCAAGACCGAGGCAGTCATTGGCCGTGAGGATCCCGCCAGCAATGTGTATCCCGACGTTGATCTCACGCCACACGGCGGTGAGGATGGCGGTGTCTCGCGCACCCATGCCAAGCTCTATCTGCAGGGCGGGCAGTATCTCGTCGAGGATCAGAACAGCACCAACGCCACCTTCGTGAACAAGCAGAAGCTAGCCCCCAAGACACCCACCCCCATCAAGGACGGCGATGAGCTGCGCCTGGGGCGTGTCGTGCTGCGGTTCAGTGTGAGCTAGGCAGCAAGCGTCACACCGCGACAGCCTGGCCAGTGACTCACGCCGCCGATTCGTCGCTCTCGGGTGCGAGGGACGGCAGCACACTGTCGGCTTCGGCGGGCAGCGCTCGATAGATTTGCGCGCCTGTGCGGCCCGAGACGTCGCTCCTGGCGAGCGCTAGGTCGGCTACGAAGTCCGACTGCAGGTCCTCGCCGGTGGCCTGCCACACCAGGCTGATGGCGCGCCGGGCGAAGGCGATGTCGTTGCGTGGCTCGATGCGGTCGAGGTCCTCGAAGAAGAAGCCGCAGCTGGTGCTCATCGCCTGCCCAAAATATTCCGCTTCCAGCAGGTCGAGCGTCGCCTTGCGGGCAGCGTCATCGCGGGGCGCGGCATGGCCAATGCCGTGGCACGCCCAGAACGCCATCTCGCTGAGCCAGCAGCTGCGCACGCTGATGTAGTCATCACGCGCCGCCCAGGGATCTGACAATGTCGTGGCGGTCACGCGCTCGAAGGTGGCATCGAGCCGCCCGCCGAGATGGGTGAGCGCGGCACGCAGCGCGGGCTTCCACTCTGAGTTGCCCTCGGTGCACGCGCAGCCGGTGGACCACCGCGCCACTCCGTGCGAGCAGCTCCATGCGCTGGGCAAAGCAAGCTCGACCGTTTGAGTCGCCGGATGCGTCAGCAGATAGCGGGCGGGCGTGGTGAGCTCGAAGCCCGCCGCCGCCGCGCTCGACTGCACCAGTCGTGTGAGGAAGGCATCGCGCCACTCCTTGTGATGGCCATAGAGCTCGCCATCCGTCGCGATGAACACCACCTGGTCGTCCGTCGGCTCACCTGGCTCGGGATAGAGGCGGGGCAGGTAGTTGCCGAGCTGATGCGCGAAGGTATCCGCGTTCGCCGTCGTTTCCCGATCGAACGAGACCGCGCCGCTCAGTGGCCCCTGATAGAAGAAGGCGGTGATAGTGCGTCCCTCTAGCAGCTCCACCCGATAGGGCTGCCCTGTCTCGACGGGCTGTGCGGCTTGCCAGGGCGCGAGGATGGTGAAGCGGACGCCTTCTTGCGCGAGGATGTCGAGCGTCTCAATATCCACTGCCGTCTCGGCCAGCCACATGCCCTCAGCGGGGCGGCCAAAGCGGTGCGCGAAGTCTGTCAGGCCCCAGCGAATCTGCGTGCGCTTGTCACGCGCGCTGGCCAGCGGCAGGATCGTGTGATTATAGGCCTGGGCCATGGCAGCGCCGACGCCGTCACGAATCACGCTCTCGCGGTCACTGGCGATGATGAGCGCATAGATGTCCGGGTGCGCCTTTTCGAGCCACGCGGCCAGCGTGGGGCCGATGTCGAAGCTGATGTGCGCAAAGTTCCGCGCTCGCGCATTAGGCGCGTAGCACTCGGCGGTGATCTTCTCGTTGTAGTTCGCGAACGGCTCGGCGCCCCGCTCTGGAGGAACCTTTCCGGTGAATGGATCTTCACGCGGTGGCTGATAGAAGTGCCCATGAATGCACAAATACGCAGTGCGATGCTCCACGTCCCCCCCGCCTTTCACTGGCGCGCGGCCTCGTCGTTGAGACCGCTCCGGTGGGTGAAAAGATAGTAGTTCCTGACATTCTACAAGGAGTCGCCGCGGCACGCCAGTTGGGTATGCCTAACTCGGTTATTCTCTCACATAGGTATACGAATGGAAGGTGCCAAAGACACGTGGGACCTGTGAGGCGATGAAAGTTGCCTGAGAGTGCGCGGGGAGGCTACACGTCGGCGCGTGGCGCTGGGCGCTCGCTAGGCCAGACACGCCGACTGCTCCTTCGCCTGGACCCAGTGCCCAGCGCCCCCAGGAGTGGCGAGCCAGCCCCAAGCAGGAAGCCAAAATCATACCAGCCGCCGCTGCGGGCGACATTATAGAAGGGGAAGTTGTGCCACTGGCCGAAGAGATGGAAGAGAAAGACGATCCACGCGGTCAGGCCGTTCCAGAGGCCCCAGAGTAAATCTTGCCACCACATGCTGAGCCGGCTCCTTCTCTGTTGAGCACGCTCGCTCGCAGCACAGATGCCCGCCACCGTTAGGCGGAAGCGGGCACCACTTGGGCTGAGCTGACAAAGGCCTCATAGGCGGCGCGCAGCCTGGGATAGCGCAGGAGGAAGATCCCCGCGTATTCCTGCTGGAGCGGCTTCGGCTGCCTGATCAGCCGCATGCCGACGTCGTGAGCCAGCCTGTTTCCCTTGCGGCCGTTGCACGAGCGGCAGCAAGCCACCAGGTTCTCCCACGTGCTCTGTCCACCGCGCGAGCGGGGAATCACGTGGTCGAGAGTCAGGTCACGCAGGTGCTTGCCGCAGTACTGGCAGGTGTCTTCGTCACGGAGCATGATGTTCGCGCGTGTCGGGCGCAGGGCCATGCGCGGGATGCGCACGTTGGCGAGCAGCTGCACGATGACCGGCTCATCGCCGATCAGCCGTCGCGACTCGATGCTCTCCTCGATCAGCTGGCGCACGCTCTCATCCACGAACGCGACCTTCTGCTTCGAGAGGAGCACGACCAACCGGCGCTCTGGGATCACCGAGAGCGGCTGAAGTGACGCATTCAGCACGAGCACTGGCATTGTTGACTCCCTTCGTCCTCCCCGATATCGCGCGCAACATCCATGCGGTAATTGGGGATGAGGAGTCAAGCCGGGCTGAGGCATATCTATGCCCCAGGGTGCTCCCCTATCTCCGCCGCCTTCTGTGGCCGCCATATCGTTGTGATTGCCCTCGCCCTCCTGTGCGGGACAATTCGCATGGCTCAGATCCGTGACACAAAAAATGCACGCGACGCGCTATGGGACCGAGTGGCGCGCTTGCCGCGTCCATCCTCGTCGCCCATAGTCGCATGGCGTGCACCTCAAGAATTGGAATCCATGGCGCCCGCAAAGGCGTCATGGTCTGGTCGGGGTGAGAGGATTTGAACCTCCGACCTCAGCGTCCCGAACGCTGCGCGCTACCCCTGCGCTACACCCCGAGAGACTTCTTGCGTGTCAGCATCCGCGCTCATGCACGCTGGCTGACCCAGCGCAGGCAGTATAGCACAGGCCGACAGCGGGCCGCAAGAGATGCCACAAAGCTCGCTCGTGCGCTGGCTTGCGTGAGTCGCGCCTGAGTGTCACAATAGGCGCATCGCCCCCGCGTGGCGGCTGATCTTCCGGGCAAAGGAGTCCCTCCGACCATGAAGCCCTCATCTCGTCGCGACTCGCAGGGCGCGCTCAGCGCTAACGGACGCTATGAGCGCTATGCGCTCAGGAGTGGCGCGCTCGACAATAATACCTACCTGCTTGTCTGCGTCCGCACACGTGACGCCGTATTGATCGACGCCTGCGCTCCGGCCGATGAGATCATTGCCCTGGCCAGCCACGCCGCCGCTCGGGTGCGCTATCTCCTCATGACCCATGGCCACCAGGATCACTGGACCTCGCTCGGCGCGGTGCGCGAGCGGCTGCGGGCCAGTGTCGGCATTCACCTCGACGACGTGGACATGCTCCCACTCACCCCAAACTTCGCCCTGAGCGATACGCAGCGGATCAACTTCGGGGCGACGGACCTCCAGGTGATAGCGACTCCTGGCCACACACCCGGCAGCGTCTCCTTCTATGGCGATCGGCAGCTCTTTAGTGGCGACACGCTCTTCGCGGGCGGGCCGGGCTCCGTGAAGCCGCCCCTGGGCAACCACGAGCGCCTCATTGCCAGCCTGCGCGACCGGGTCTTTCGCCTGCCCGACGAGGTGATGGTCTACCCCGGCCATGGCGAGCCGACCAGCATCGGCGCGGAGAAGCCACACCTGGAAGAGTGGGCTGCGCGTGGGGAATGATGATCTCTGGCAGGCGCCGCCCACCCAGCCATCACTCGGCCTGGCTGATGAGGAGCCAGAGACGGCGCCCACGGGAATCCCCGACGCGACCGCCTATGTCGAGCCTGACGCCGCGCCTGATCCCATCGCGAACCTGGCGGATCCTGATCTGCCCTTTTGGCTCGCTCTTAACCGGGTGAAAGGCATCGGGCCGTCGCGCTTCCGCACATTGATCGAGAGCTTTGGCACGGCCGGCGCCGCCTGGCGAGCCACACCCGCCGCGTGGCAGGCTGCGGGAATTGACAGCCGGACAACCGCCGCCTTTGCCACCCAGCGGAGGAGCATCTCGCCTGAGGCCGAGCGCGATACGCTGGTCAAGCTGCGGGTGGGCGCGCTGCGGCTGGTGGACCCTGGCTATCCGAAGCTGTTGCGCGAGATAGCGCATCCGCCGGCGATTCTCTACGTGCGAGGCACGATCTCATCTGAGGACGACTGGGCCATCGCGATCGTGGGCACACGCAAGGTCACCGCCTATGGGCGGCACGTGACGCAGGAGATCGCGGCCGAGCTGGCCGGCGCGCGTGTCACGGTGCTGAGCGGGCTGGCGCGCGGTGTGGACACGGTGGCGCACACCTCGGCGCTCGACGCGGACGGGCGCACGCTGGCCGTGCTGGGCTGTGGGCCTGATCTCGTGTATCCACCTGACAATGCCAGGCTGGCGGCGAGAATCATCGAGGCGGGCGCCATCGTCACGGAGTTTGCCCCTGGCACCCAGCCGGAGCCAGGGAATTTCCCGGCGCGCAACCGGCTCATCAGCGGCCTCTCGCTCGGGGTGCTGGTGACCGAAGCGCCAGATGACAGCGGCGCGCTCATCACGTGCCGGTTCGCCGGAGAGCAGGGCCGCGATGTCTTCGCGGTGCCGGGCAATGTGATCAATCGGACCAGTCTGGGCTGCAATCGCCTCATTCAGGATGGCGCGAAGCTGGTCATCTCTGCGGCGGATATCCTGAGCGAGCTGAACCTCCACCTGGTGCCCCAGCAGCGCGAGCTGCTAGAAGCCCTGCCGGCCAGCAGCGCGGAAGATGCCCTGCTGCGCGCGCTGGATGCCGCCGGTGGTCCGCTGCACGTGGATGAGCTGATTCGCGAGACAGGTCTGCCTGCGGGTGAGGTCTCGGCCACGCTGGCGATGCTGGAGCTCATGGGGCGTTTGCGTCTCACCGGCCCGATGAGCTATCTGCGAGTGCGGTAGGCTAGCGGGAAGAGGAGTCGTCAGGACTCAGGAGCGTGAGCGCGTAGCTCATGAAGGCTAGTGTGCTCACGATGTCGTCTTGGCACGCTGGCAGCCGGACCTTCTCATCTGGATTGGGCCGCTCCGCCCATGCGCGTTGGATGAGTCCCGCCCAGCGAGGGTCCAGCGCGTTCTGCGCCCACTGTGCGCCCGCCAGCTTCGAGCCGACGCGGCCCGTGTGCAGGGTGTGCAGCATCCGGCAATATTGCAGCACACAATAGGCCTGGCCCCAACGGTTGTCGAGCCACTGGGGATTGGCGAGCGTTGCCTCGTGCCAGTCATGCATCTTGTTCCGCACCTCGTCACGCAGCTCATCGGGCGCAACGGGATCAATCAGCGTGTGGGGCGGCGGTCCGGCGAGGGTCATGCCGCACTCGCGCACGGCCCACCGCGTGACGAGGGTGTCGCAGTGGGCCGACCGGATGAGCGTATGGCTCCCATTGTCGAGAAAGAGCAGGGGCTCACGCGCCGGAGTCGGCGTTTTCAGTCGCGCTGCGGGGATGTAGGAGCCTTCTAGGTGCTGCGCCCAGGGCTCGGGCCGCGCGAAGAGCCGCGCGTGCAGGGCGCTCAGCCTGGTCATCTCGACGTCGGAGATCTCGCGCGCAGCGACGATCAGGAAATCTACATCACTGTAGGCGTCCCAGTCACCCACGGCGAATGAGCCTTGCAGATAGGCCGCGATGAAGCTCTCGCCCAGCGCCGCCTGGGCGCCTGTCACCAGGTCAGCCAGCACGTCATTGAGGGCGTCATAGGCCGTCGGATGTGTGGCTCGCATCAGGCGAGATCGCGCACGATAAGGTCCTTTCCGGACCGCACCTCATATTCCCACGAGATGTAATGCTGTGCGGGCGACATCCCAGCCTTCTCATAGAGCCGGAGCGCGCCGGTGAGATTCTGCGCATCCACACCGAGCCCCACCGTGCGGATGCCTCGCCGCCAGAACTCTCCGAGGGCCTGCCGCAGCAGAGCCATCCCCAGCCCTTGGCCGCGCCAGACGCGATTCACGCCAAGTGAGCCGACCCAGCCGAGATCATCGCCGCGCCGGCGACACATGGCCGTGCCCGCGAGGTGATCACCGGCCCACGCCAGGAGGAAGAGCGACCGATCGCGCTCCTCCTGACCCCAGCGCTTGGCCCACATCTCGTAATCGTCAGGCACGTGCCCCCAGTGGTCCTGGAAAGCGGTGTCGAGCAGGTCGAATGTGGCGCGCATGTCTTGGGGCCGGAATGCGCGTAGCTCGATGCCTTCGGGCCACACCGGCGCGTGAGGCGGCTCCGTCAGGGTTACCCGCATCTGGAAATGATGGCGAAGCTCGGAGAATCCCGCAGCCTTGAGCACGTCATGGGTCGTTGTCTCGCCGGCATAGGTTCCCACGCTCACCACGACGCGCGCGCCATCGGGCATCTCGCCGGCGCGCTCACGGGCACGCGCCTGCAGACGGATCACCAGGTCCCCGAGGATTCCCCGCCCACGGAGCGTCGGGTGCTCATAGAGATCGCCCAAAAAGAGCCCATTACCCAGCATGGCGAGCTCACCATAGCCGACGCACATGCCATCGGCGCTCTCGACGAGCCAGTTATCCTCGCCCGGCGTTGTCTTGTCCCACTCGCTGGTGAGGTCCGCCTCGGTCCACGGGTCAGCCGCCCCGCCCTCGGCAATGTCCACTGCCGCGATGAGGCCAAGGATGGCAGGCACATCGGCGCGGCTGGGTGCGCGCACGGAATATGAAACGGTTGATGAAGACATGGGTTCCCTACGATTCGTTATGGTGGCACGTGCGCTCGAAGCCTCAGCTCGCGCGCAAAGGCGCCGGCTGACGCTGGCGACGGGCCAGCGCGCGCTCTAGCATGATGGAGGCGATCTCCAGCAGCTCGTCGTCATCCAGCGTGACAGGGTCGCGTCTGCCGACCAGCGCCTCGACCACATGGTGTGATTCGGCGTAGAGCTGCGTGGCGATATAGACCATAGCCTCGGCGGCGGGGTCTGCTTCGTCACGCTCGGCGAGGGCGTTGCGGTCCGCTTGCAGCAAGATCCACGCGCGCTCGCGCACGGTGCAGCGCAACGCGCGACACAGCGCCTCGATGGTCGAGCGTGGAATCTTGACCATCCGGCCGTTTTCCAGCCGCGCCAGCCAGGTCTCGCTCATTGCCGGAACACATGGGTCAGAAGGGTCGATCTCGGAAGCCAGTCGGGTCAGCAGCTGCAAGCGAGTCCACCCGCGCGTGGTGCGGATGCGGGCGACAGCCTCGCCGCAGCGAATCGCAGACAACTCTGGCGTGCCATCAGATGCCATGGCAAGCACACTCCTATGGATACACCGCGAGAATACAGAGTAAGAAACGAAAAGGGGTCTCGGCCCAAGGGGGGCGCACGTGGGTGTGCGCAGGCCGAGACGGCCGCCAGACGACGAGCGTCGGCGGGCGTGTCGCATGCTGCGACTCAACCCAATCGCGGTGTAGCGGTCAACATGGGATACTCTCCCTGGCGCGTTGGGGGCATCTCTTCCCAAGTGGAATGTGGCCAGCGTCGTGATGGCAAACCACGGTGAGCCTCTCACCGTGTCACATGGAGCGCCGAGGAGAGTATAGCACACGCCCTCCTGAGCGTGCTATCAGATTTCCGCATGTATCCCGCAAAGCGGTCATCCACTGCCACCGGCCCGCTGTGGACTCTCGAGCAGCGGAAAGGTAGCCGCACAGACGTTCCGCTCGCTTGCTTGTGATAGGGGTGTGACTTGACATTCGCTCGCTCAGCTACTACTATCCACGACAGATGCAGCGCCTGGTCGCCCAATGGCGGGCTGTCACCTGCGCACGGCATGGCATTCTGGCGGCTTCTCACGCAACACCGGCTGGCCGCGCCCTCACGTCGCGGCGACGAATTGCCGGGCGAGCGGCCGCGCCGCCAGGATCCCATGTGCCCATCGAGATAGTCATCGGCGCTTGCGCGCGCTGAATCACGATGTGACTCGCTCCTCACTGCCAGTGGGACGCCATCGCTGCACCGCAATTTGGTTCCTGGGGACAAAGGAGATCGCGATGAAGATGAAGAAGAGATGGGTGGTTGGTATCCTCCCCTTGGTCGGCGCGGTGCTCATTGCGGGGGTGGTCCTCGCCGTCACGCTCGCGCCACACAGCGGCCATGCCAATAGCGCCAGCGGTCCAGGCCAAGCGGCGCTGGCACAGCTAGAGCGTCCGCACACCGCATCCCAGCTGAGCGCAGACAATCACGCCCGGCTGGTGTTCCACTGCGACGTTGCCTCCACGGCGACGCCGATTGTTGATGTCCAAGAGTTTGTCACCGGCGACGCCGACTCCGGCTTCCAGGGCGCCTGGGCGTACGACACGCTCAAGCGCTCCATCCAGGTTTGGAGCCTTGGCAACAATACCTATTGTGCCAACGTCAACTACGAGGGCACGTTCACTACCATCGCTGGGGCGACCTCTCCCGGCCTTGGGAGCCCGAGCATCCTGCCGGGAAACGAGACGGGCCACTTCTTTGGTGGCTACGTCAGCACCATCTTCCAGGGCCAGCTCAACATTGCCGACCCGTCGCACTGGCCAGCACATGGTCTGGTGCGCCCCAAGCCGGTCGCCTATCAGTGCGATACCTCGTTCAACTGCCCGGGCTATGTGTCATGGCCGGAGAAGTATTTCACCAATCTGACCGGCTTCGACCTTGCCGACTGGGGCTGGCGCTATTTCGCCTCAGACCCGGCGAACGGCAGCTGGACCAATGCCGCGGCGGGCAGCTTCGGCGACATCATCTAGCGCGGCGTCTTCCGTGACGCGACGCGCCTCAACAGTGTGAGGAGTGGGGCGCTCGTGTCGCGGCAGAGGAACGGCTGCCGGCTGGAGAAACGCACGCGACATCCGTAGGGCGATCTCTCATGGGGCCGCTGCGCGTCGGGGAGATGCGCACCCATCCAACGCACGACAAGGGGTGAGGGGTTCCAAACGCCCCACCCCCGCAGCCTCCCACAGGCTCGTCCGTGGGCTATCAGGCTGCCCGCCTGCCGCCGGTGAGGCGCTCCCAGTTGTAGGCCACCAACGCCGCCACGAAGGACGCGATGATGCCCGAGATGCCGAAGGAGACGGCGCTGATGCCATTCCCCGGCTGGTGCAGCGGCCCGCGCGCGATGGAGGCCCACAGTGAGACGCCGCCGACCAGCACGGCGATGAAGACGAAGATCGTGCTGGCGATGCCCGCGATGCCCGGCGGGAAGATGTAGCCTCGCATCTGGCGCACATAGGTGAAGGCCAGCACCGCCATGAGCGCGATCACCAGGGCCATCGAGAGCCCCTGGCCCACCACCGGGATGAACGAGATGCCGAAGAGAATCAGCGCAGCCAGCACGACGACGAAGACCATGAGGGCGTAGACGCTGTTGCGCCCAAAGAAGCCGGTGAAGACCATGTTGAGCGCGGCCATGATCGGCATGAGGAAGCGCGGCAGCTTCGTGGTGCGCTGTGCGGTCAGGAACTCCTGATAGGATGCTCCAATGCGGCGCTGCTTGAAGTAGACCCGGCCACGCATCGAGTGGACTGTGCTGGGCGTCAGCAATGGATTATCGGCGTCCACGGTGTTGAGCACGGTCAGTGTCTCGTCATAGCGACCCAGCTCGACCAGGGCATTTGCCTTGATGAACTCCGCCTGCGCCACACTCTGCGGCGCGAGCTGGCGGCCATAGCGCATCGCGATATCCGCTGACTGGATGGCGCCCTCATAATCTTTGTCTGATGAGAGCACCACCGCCCGCATCATATGCACTGAGGGGTTGCGCGGGTCAATCTGCGCCGCCTCGTCGAGCTGTCTGCGCGCGCCGGCATAGTCATTCTTGCGAGCCATGATCTCCGCCAGCTGCACCTTCGGCGTCACGGACTTCGGCTGCAGCTGCACGGCGCGCTCGGCGGTCTTGAGCGCCTCATCGGGCACG
This sequence comes from Ktedonobacterales bacterium, assembly GCA_036391335.1. GTDB lineage: Bacteria > Chloroflexota > Ktedonobacteria > Ktedonobacterales > JADMIN01 > DASWAC01. The sequence goes on along the minus strand of DASWAC010000032.1, from coordinate 2,200 downwards.
CCGCCCGTGATGCCGCCACTCTGCGCCAGCGCGGAAGAGAGGACGAGAAGCGCGTCCACGTTGTTGGGCGTGGCCTTCAGTACCCGTCGCGCCTCAGCGATGGCCTCGCTGACGCGGCGCATCTGGAGCAGCACCTGAGCCAGCAGCACGCGTGTGGCGGCGTCGTCAGGCTGTCGCTCTAGCTTCTTGCGGCAGATCCTCTCGGCCACTTCTGGCTGACCGCTCGCCAGGGCAAGCCGCGCTTGGCCAAGCTGGCCGCCGGGAACAATGGCGCCCGACTGAGCACCGCGAAAGCCGCTCTGGCGATACATAAGCCGTGACATCCTCTGACATGGGCTCCGCCACACCAGCCAGGCGCGGGGTGGTGGAAGGGGCGATGGCGCGCCTACACCGGCGCCAGACTATTATACCCCGGTTTGGCAGCCTACGCGAGGGCCTCATGCTCAGTGGGCCATACCGCGCTCGCCTGCCCTATGGCTGCCGCATGAGCTGCCACCTATCATTTGCGATGCCTCCCTTGACGGCGTGGGATAATGACTGCTATCCTCAGGCCATGACATATTCAGCACTTCTCAGCCAGCACAGCTATTATATGCTCACCCTTCGTCGGGGTGGGCTGATCGGCGTGTCGCGACACCGCTAGGCACACATCCACAACTCGGCGAAGGGTAGCAGGGGCTTTCGAGCCTCTGCTTTTTTGTTGCCCGCGATTTAGCCAGAGCGCGCACACCACGCGCAAGAGAAAGGAATTGAGGATGCGAACACGAGGCATTCGTGGCGCCACCACCGCGACCGCGAACACCCGCGAGGCCATCTGCGCCGCCACGCGCGAGCTCTTGCGGCAAATCGTGGATGCCAATGGCGTCTATGTCGAGGAGATCGCCAGTGTGATCTTCACCGTGACCGACCCCCTTGACGCCGCGTATCCCGCGGTGGCCGCGCGCGAGATGGGCTGGGATCCCGTGCCGCTGCTCTGCGCCCGCGAGATTTCGGTCCCTGGCGGGCTCGGCTTCTGCATTCGCGTGCTGGTGCACGTCAACACTGAGCTCCAGCAAAGCCAGATCAGGCACATCTACCTGCACGATGCCGAGTGCCTGCGGCCAGAGCTTGCCGGCGTGTCACGCTCGGAGCAGCGTATCACTCAAGGAGACAGACAATGATCGTCGTTATGCGAGTGGATGCGACTGACGACCACCTCGATCAGCTCGTCCACGTCTTACATGAGCGCGGGCTCACACCGCATATCTCACGCGGAGTCGAGCGCACGGTCGTCGGGGTAGTGGGCGCGGCGAGTGGGGCAGGCGCGGCTGGCGGCTTCGCTCTGGAGCTTGGCGCCCTCCTCGCGGGGCTAAGCGGCGTGGAGTCTGTCTTGCCCGTGACGAAGGGGTATCGGCTGGCGAGCCGCGAGGCGCAGGCGAGGCCGACCCAGGTGCGGGTGAGCACGCCCGCCGGGGAGGTCTGCCTGGGCGGACCCGGGGTGGTCATCATGGCGGGTCCGTGCGCCGTGGAGAGCGAGGCGCAGCTCCTCGCCGCCGCCCGCGCCGCCCGCGCCGGGGGCGCCACCTTGCTGCGCGGGGGCGCCTACAAGCCCTCCACCTCCCCCTACAGCTTCCGGGGGCTGGGCGAGGCGGGCCTGGCGCTGCTGGCCCAGGCGCGAGCGGCCACCGGGCTGGGGGTGGTCACCGAGGTGCTCAGCGTGGAGACGGTGGCCCAGGTGAGCGCCTGCGCCGACCTGCTGCAGGTGGGGGCGCGCAACATGGCCAACGCGCCGCTGCTCGAGGCGGTGGGGCGCAGCGGGAAGCCGGTCCTCTTGAAGCGGGGGTGGGCGGCGACGATCGAGGAGTGGCTGCAGGCGGCGGAGTACATCCTGGCGACGGGCAATGGGCAGGTGGTGCTCTGTGAGCGGGGGATCCGGACCTTCGAGCCGCTCACGCGTAACACCCTCGACATCAACGCCATCCCGCTGCTCAAGGAGCTGAGCCATCTGCCGGTGGTGGTGGACCCGAGCCAGGGGACGGGGCGGCGCTCGCTGGTGGGGGCGGTGACGCTGGCGGGGGTGGCGGCGGGAGCGGATGGGGTGCTGCTGGAGATCCATCCGGAGCCGGAGGCGGCGCTCAAGGATGGGGCGCAGTCGTTGGGGCTGGCGGCCTATGCTGCCCTCATGCCTCAGGTGCGCGCCGTCGCCCTTGCCCTCGGCCGC
>DASWAC010000031.1:0-1768 GCA_036391335.1 Ktedonobacterales bacterium | reverse complement strand
GGCGGCGCTCCTGTCGCCCCGCCTGCCCTCGCGGCGTGACCTCGCGGCGATGGTGGGGCTGGGGCTGCTCGGCGTGCTGCCGACACTCGTGTGGGAAGTGCTCAGCCATGGGTACGACATCACCGCCCTTCGCACCTATCTCGCCACGCCCGGTCGCCTCGATCTGGATGTGCTGGCAATGATGCCGAGAGCGTTTGGTGATGCGCTCGGCACTGATTCGCTTGGCCCGGGAACTCTGGCCGCGCGCTGGCAGGCACTAGGGACGGCGCAGGGCATCGCGATGACCGTGCTCATTCTCGCCGGCACGGGCTATCTCGCCTGGCGTGTCGTGGGCAGGATCGCACCCATAATGCCGCCCGCGCCGATGGCCCGCCGCCTGCGTGTGTGGCGGGGACTGCTCGCCGCGCGCGAGGATGAGCGCTGGCGGGTGGAGGCCGTGCTGCTGCTCGCGATCGCGCTGCCGATCGTCTCGATGCTCTCGCACCGCAGCTCCATCTACCCACACTATCTCATCGTTGAATATCCCGGAGCATTCCTGGCCGTGGGCGTGCTGGCTGAGGCTGCTGTGAAGCGCGCGCGACCCACTCGCCTGCCGGCGGCACGCGGCCTGGTCTGGGCTGGGATGGTCGCACTCATGCTGGCTGGCGCGCTCGACTCGCTGATCTACTTCGGGTCGATCGATGGGCCAGGTTTCCACCCCGGCGCCGGCTGGGGCTATTCCATCGCCCAGACGCGCATGGCCGGTGACCGGCTGACCGCCATCAGCGCTCATGAGGGCCTACGTGACGTGGAAGTGCTGGCGAAGCTGGAGGGTGGACGTCTCGACCTCGCCCGCGTGCTGAGCGTGAATGAGCCCCGGCGCACCGTCCTCGATCCCGCGTGTCTGGTGCTGCCCGCGCCCGGCGCCCCCGATATGCTCGTGGTAACCGAGAGCGACGCCGATCCGCTCTCGCCCGCGCTGCGGAGCGCGCCGTGGGCCCACCTCGTCGGCGTCATCCCCATGCGAGGGGCCGATCCACTGCGTGTCTATCGTGTGAGCGCCGCCAGTCTCAGCGCACAAGGCTCGCCTACCCTCTCCCCACCGATCGACTACGTGGGAACCGCACCACTCGCGGTGCGTCTGGAGGGAACACAGGTGATGGGTGGAACGATCACCTGGTGGCAGGTGAACGGCACGGTGCCCTCCTCCGGCGTGTATGGGCCTCGTCGCTGGCTGCGCGTCGGCGCCGCGATGCCCTGCGCGCCACGTGCCTGGCAGACGGGGCAGACGCTGCTCACGTGGCAGCCAGGCGATGGCGGTGCTGTGGCGCGGGTCTCGACCGGGCTGAGTGGCCCCCTCGTCACGGCTTGGGGACCCTTTCGACTCCTCTCGTTCCTACCCATGCCAGAGCAGGCGCAATCGCTCACGCCGATCACCGTGCCCTAGATCACCGCGCCCTAGCAGCGGCCATGCGCGCCTCGTGGTCTAGCAGCCACTGCTTGCGCCACAGGCCGCCGCCGTAGCCGGTGAGTGAGCCGTCGCTGCCCACCACGCGGTGGCAAGGGACTACGATAGCGATGGGATTGTGCCCATTGGCGTGGCCCACCGCGCGCACGGCATTGGGCGAGCCGATGCGCCGCGCCACAGTGGCATAGGAGACCCGCTCACCGCAGGGGATCCCGACAAGCGCCTGCCAGACCTTTAGCTGGAATGGCGTGCCCTGGAGGTCCAGGGGCAGGTCGGCGAAATCGGTGGCTCCCTCGATAAAGTATTTGATCAAGGCCTGTT
>DASWAC010000030.1:0-5124 GCA_036391335.1 Ktedonobacterales bacterium | reverse complement strand
GCCGCTGAGGTCCCACGCTGGAACACGATCAGCATCAGCGGTTATCACATCCGCGAGGCTGGTTCCACCGCCGCGCAAGAGATCGGCTTCACCCTGGCCAATGGCATCACCTATGTGCAGGCAGCCGTTGACGCCGGGCTGGATGTGGACGCATTCGCGGGCCAGCTCTCCTTCTTTTTCAACGGGCATAGCAACTTCTTCGAGGAAGTCGCGAAATATCGCGCGGCGCGGCGCATGTGGGCTCGCATCATGCGTGAGCGATTCGGCGCGCACGACGAGCGATCGCTGCTGCTGCGCTTCCACACGCAGACGGCGGGCTCGACGCTCACCGCTCAACAGCCCGACAACAACATCATCCGCACCGCCTACCAGGCGATGGCGGCGGCGCTCGGCGGCACGCAGTCACTGCACACCAATAGCAAGGACGAGGCGCTGGCGCTCCCTACCGAGGAATCCGCCCGCCTGGCGCTGCGCACGCAGCAAGTGCTGGCCTATGAGACCGGCATCGCTGAGACGGTAGATCCTCTGGCAGGCTCGTACTTTGTCGAATCGCTGACCGATGCGCTGGAAGAGCGGGCGCTGGCCTATATCGCGGAGGTTGATAAGCTTGGCGGCAGCGTGCGCGCGATCGAGCAGGGCTACATCCAGCGTGAGATCGAAGATGCCGCGTATCAATATCAGCGTGAGATGGAGGAGGGCAAGCGCATCGTCGTCGGGGTCAACCGCTTCCAGCAGGAGGAGGAGCCTCCACATAATATCTTACGAGTGGACCCGGCGCTGGGTCGCAGGCAGGCCGAAAAGGTGGCCGCGCTGCGTGACCGGCGCGACAACGCCGCCGTCGGCGCCGTGCTGCGTGCGCTCGAAGAGGCTGCCCGTGGGACTGAGAATGTAGTCCCGCGCATCATCGCAGCGGTGGAGGCCCTGGCCACCCTCGGCGAGATCAGTGATGCCATGCGCAAAGTCTTTGGCGAGCAGGGTGCGACGCGGACGATGTGAGCGCGTCTGCCTTTACCCCCGGCGGCTCACACCACCCAATGCGCACTGATGACGCTCTCGAAAGGCCAGAGGCATGGTGGATGCAAGGCTACAGCGCCTCGCGACCTGCTGGCGTCGAGCGTGCATTGGCAATCACAGAAGGACTTCGGCACATGACGACTTCCCCCGACACGACCACTTTCCTCGCCGAGCGCACGCTCATCGGCAGCGTGTTCGAGCCAGCTATCGCCGTGACCGTCGCGGGTGGGCGCATCACCAGCGTGGGATCCGCGCGCGAGGTGCCCCCAGACGCCAACGTGCGCCACTTGCCGCGCCGCCTGCTGATGCCAGGCACAATCAACGCCCATAATCACTCGTTCCAGTCGCTGCTGCGTGGTGTGGCGGATGACTGCAACTTCTTCACCTGGCGCGATAAAGCCCTCTATGGCTATACCCCCCGCATGGATGAGGCCGCTGTCTATGCCGGGGCTCGCTTCGCCTTTGCGGAGATGCTGCGCAACGGCGTCACCACAGTCTGCGATTTCTTCTACATCCACAGTGGCGGCAACACCAACGATCACGCGGTCATCCGTGCCGCGCGCGACCTGGGCATGCGCATCGTGCTGGGCCGGACGATGTACGACTGGAATGGCGCTCCCGAGCACTATCAGGAGACCATCGCCGAGGCTGTGGCCCGCACGCGTGAGCTGTGGCAGCACTATCGCGGCAGTGAGACGGTCACCGTGCTTCCCGCGCCGCATTCGCCACACGGCGCCAGCCCCGAGATGATTGTGGCGGGCTCGAAGCTGGCGGAGGAGCTGGGCACGCGATTCCACATCCACGTGGCCGAGGGCCGCTATGAGCGCGACATGATCCACGAGAAATGGGGCAAGACGCCCATCCGCTGGCTGGAATCTCTCGGCGTCGCGCTGGAGCGCATGACGATCATTCACGGCTGCTGGCTGGAGGACGACGATATCAGCCTGATGGGGAAGCGCGATGTGCGCCTCGTCTATAACCCGGCAAGTAACATGTTCCTCGGCGACGGCGTGACACCGCTCCCCAAGATGCTGGACGCCGGCGTGCGCATGGGCCTTGGCAGCGATGGTGGATGCTCAAACAACCGGGTCTCGGTCTTCGATGAGATGCGAATGTGCTCATTGCTGCAAAAAGTCACCTACCTGAGCTCGGAGGTGCTGCCCGCTGAGACGGCACTGCGCATGGGCACATTGGGAAGCGCGGAGAGTGTTGACCTGCCCGCCGGCGAGATTGCGAACGGAAAGCTCGCGGACTTCGTGCTGCTAGACATGGATGATCCCTCGCTACAGCCTTCGTGGGCCTGGCACAAGCAGGTGGTATATGCCATGACGCCGCACGCTATCGCGGAAGTCATCGTGGGCGGCGAGACGGTGTTTCGCGATGCTCAGCTGGTGAAGCAGAGCTGGCAGGAGGTGATCGGGGCGGTACGAGATGTGACGGCTGCTTGGCCAAATCCATAGCACAAGCTTGCGGAAGCCTCTCAAGTGTGATACCACGTTGAGTAGGGCGCGAGGGGTCGCTGGCTCGCCGTGCGCGCTGGCAAGAGCATCGCGCAGATTGTAGGAGGCAAGCGTGAGCACCAAGGCTGATTACTCCGCAGAGCAGTGGCAGTCTATCACAGAGGCGCCAATGATGGCCGCCCTCTACATCGCCTTCGCCGACCTCAACGGTCCGTTTGGGTTGGTCAAGGAGATGGGCGCCGCCGCAAATGTGATCGCGAACACTGTCAAACAAGGCTCCTCAAACCCCATGCTCAGCTCCCTCATCGAGGATCTGAGAGCCACTGAGCACCAGCAGCCTCCACAGTTCCAGGCGGCGAACCCGCAGGAAGCGCAAGCGAAGTCACTCGAGAATGTGAAGACCGCGCTCACCACGATCGCCGAGAAGTCACCCGATGACGCCAACGCGTATCAGGAGTGGCTGCTGCAGATCGCGAACGATGTCGCCAACGCTTCCAAAGAGGGCGGCTTCCTCGGCATCGGTGGCACTCGCGTCTCAGATAAGGAGAAGGCGGCACTCGCCACCTTGGGCGGTGCGATGAGCGAGGCCATCTCTGCCGCGCCTGTGCCCGCGACGGCTGTTGCGCCCGCGCCAGACACGATGGTGGATTCGACAGCCGGGTCCCCTGAGGCTGAAGCTGCGCCGCAGATGGCAGCGAGCGACGCGACCACGACGGATGTCGCCGCGAGCGAGCCAGCGATAGAGACACCGGCCTCCGCTGAGCCTGCCGCAGAGGCCACTGGCGCGGAGGCAGGTGGCATGGCTGCCGGGGCTGCGGCAATGATGGCCGGTGACGCCGAGGCTGTCGCACAGGCGGCTCCAGGTGCCCAGGCGATGGAGACCGCTACCACGGAGGCCGCCTCCACCACTGAGGCTGCCGCGCCGCCAGCCGAGGCGCCCGCGGAGATGGCTGCTGAAGCGCCCGCCACGAGCGATATGCCTGCTGATGAGTCCGCTATCAGCGCGATGGCCTCAGACGAGCCCGCGATGAGCGAGCCAGTGGCGATGAGCGAGGCCGTGCCAGAGATGACGAGTGATGCTCCCGCTGAGGCGGCTGCCACGCCAGGTGACACCGCAGCCGGCGAGGCGAGTGCGGCGACTGAAGCGTATGCCGCGCCGGAGACATTGACCATACCCGAAGTGAGCACGCTCCATCGCGAGGTGCTCGATCTGCCCACTACAGCCACCGAAGCTGCGGCGAGCCAGGCCACGACACCGGTGGCTGAGGCCGTGACCCCGGTCGCGACACCTGCCATGGAGACCGCCAGTCCGGCAGCGGAGAGCATGGCGGGTGAGGCGACGAGTGATCTGCCTGAGGCGACCACCGAGGCAGCGTCGGGTGCGACAGACATGGCGGGGGAGATGGAAGGCTCGCTCGCTCAGGAAGCTGGCGAGGCGATGGAGCCGGCGCAGGGCATGCCCCAGGATGCTCCAGCCCTCGCCGCCGAGGTCATTGGCGACACGGGTGGAGCAGCTGCCGGCACGGCTCAGTCAGCTATGAGCGCGATATCCGAGACCGCCACGGACTCGCCGGTGATGGATCACGGGATGCCGGAAGAGACGTCGGAGGTAGTCGCGTATGAGGGCGAGATGGCGGCGAGCGCGCCAGACACGGCGCCGGCAGCTATGGCGTCGAGCGAGGAAGCGGCGACTCCTGAGGCTCCCGTCGAGGCTGCGCAAGCTGCCACAGACTCGCCGGTGATGGATCATGGCATGCCTGAAGAGCCAGCGATGCCGGCAGAGAGCGCCATGGCGACCAGCGCTCCGCAGGATGCGGCTCCCCCCGCGAGCGAGGCAGTCGCCGGCACCGAGGTAGCAGACGCTGGCCCAGATGAGGCTGCGATGGCTGAGGCTCCCGCTGGGGCTGAAGATATGGCGACAAGTGAGGCTCTAGCGCCTGAGGAAAGTGCTGCGGCTGACATGCCTGCCGAGGCAACGACTCCCGCTGGCGAGGCGGCCGGTGAGGTCGGTGGGATGGCGCAGAGCGCGATGAGCGACGTGGAGGGCGCCGCAATGGAGGCCGCCACTGGCGCGACCGGGGACGTCACCGAGGCTGTGCAGGGCGCGGCTGACCAGACAACGGCGGCCGCGGCCGAGGCGCCGGAGAGCTTGATCCAGAAGGTGACAGACGCCGCGCGTCACCTTTTCGAGAGGCATCCCAACAATTAGCCAAGTGTGACGAGAAGGGTGGTGGCAGGCGATGCTGCCGCCCTTTTTCGTTGCCTTTCGCCAGTGGAACCGGCCATATTGGGTGAGCGCCGGACATGGATCCCGGCTTCTGCCTATGCTATGCATGGCAACAGAGTGGCTTGCGCCAGGGGCATATGTGCGAACCCTACAGAGGCTTTCGCTCGTCTGTTAAATTGACGCATGGTGCTACAATAACTGGGAGTGGCCTCAATTTGCGCATTGCGGCGCGACTCCTCCCGAGAGCCACGAGACCCCGTTCGAGTATGTGCGCTCCCTGCGCGTGGAGGGACTTTTCATGTCCATTGATCTTGCCACGATAGCCTTCTACGTCATTGCGGTGGTGCTGGTGGGCGCCTCGCTCGGCGTGGTTCTGCTGCGCAATATCGTGCGTGCGGCGCTGCTGCTTGCCGTCGCGTTTGG
>DASWAC010000029.1:0-2387 GCA_036391335.1 Ktedonobacterales bacterium | reverse complement strand
CGGTGGCCCGCTTGACCACGGCAGCGAAGAGCTCTTCCTTGGTCTCGAAATAGCGATAGGCGAGCCCGTGGCTCATACCCGCCTCCGCCGCGATATCGGCGACCTTGGTGTCGGCCAGCCCCCTGCGCGCGAAGACCCTGGCCGCGGCCTGAAAGACGAGCTCTTTGCGCTCTTTGCGGATGCGCTCATTGGCCTCTTCGGTACGCGGCATAGACCGGCTCCTATTTGCGATGAATGGCAAGTCATTCAACACAAAAAGGATATACTGGCCACCCTCCCTGTGTCAAGAGTCCCTGCAGGTCCGCTCGACCGCAGTGAGTACCCGGACCTGCCAAGCATCTATCCTCACTGGACCTCGGCGCCCTCGCCACCCTCACCCGTGACGGTGACGCCATTTGCCTGTGCTCGCGCGGTCGCGAGCTCACCTTCGAGCTTGTCGAGACGCTCGTGCAGACCGAGGAGCAGGACCTTGAGCTCTTCAGTGGGTGTGTCGAGCTTGTGCGTCCGCTCGACGAAGAGGGTCGTCACCGTCGCCGACATGAGACCAAAGCAGCCGATGCCCACCACCATGATGATCGCCGCCACCACGCGGCCCCAGGGCGACTCAGGCCCAGTGCCATAGCCCACGGTGGTCATTGTCGCGAAGGCCCACCAGAGCGCGTTGCCGAAGCTATGGAACTCGACATTGGTGCTGTGCTCCAGCTCCCAGACGAGCGCGCCACCCACCGTGGTGATGCCGATGGCAATGGAGACGAAGGTGGGCACGCCGTTCTCCCGGGCGATCCAGCCGATCCGGCTCGACGCCCGCTGCAGCTCCGTGAGCAGCCGCACCAGCACACCCAGGCGCAGGAAGCGGGCCAGCTCGAGCAGGTAGACCAGGCGCCCGATGCGCAGGAAGCGCAGCACGCGCACCGCCGGCAGCAATGCGGCCAGGTCGATCCAGTGACGGCGCAGGTAGATCTTGCGCGACTCAGCGGCGTAGAAGCGGAGCGCGAACTCGGCCAGGAAGACGGCGGTGATGAGCACCTCCACCAGAGCCACGTTGCGCTCGGTCAGCGGGCCGGGATGCGGGCTCGTGGCATCCTCGAAGGGAATGAGCCCGACGTAGATCAGGGCGAGCGCGGCCATGGTCAGATCCCACGCCAGCTGATGCTGTGCCACGAAGGCGTTGATCAGCGTCCGAGCGTGATTGACCGCGTTTCTCGGCGTCACCATCCACATCTCTCCTTTGGCCAGTCATGTGACACCAAGCCAGGGCAAGGCGCACCCGCACTATCCTGAGAGACGAGCAGCCAGCCGGGCGAGCAACAGCTCCGGCTGGCGGGCGTGTTTCACCGCTCAGCCGGCTTGTGCGCCAGCCTGCGGTGAGCCAAGAAGTGCGATCCGGCGGATGGAGCGTGGCTCGCCGGAGCGGCTGCCGCGATGACGAATATGATATCACCCGTGGCTGCGGTCAGCCTCTGCTATGCATCAATTATCGGGCTGCGCATCCACTATCGTGGCGAGATACGTGTTAGGTGATGTTGTCTGAGTTGCGACTATTTCGGCATGCCAGCGAGGCTGCAATTGGGAGATAGCCTTCGCTGTCCCTGGCCATTGGGTGGACCCGTTCACCTGAATCGTCAGCGGGTGGAAGCAGGTCGTGCTGAACACGAAGCTACTCGCGCCAACACTCTCGACGCTGCCTTGCACGTGGAGCTGTGGGCTAGGCGCACCGGGGCATGGCGTGGCTGTGGGGCGCGGAGCCTGGGTCGGCGCTGGCCTGGCAACGGTCGCCGTCGGGCTCACCCCATCGTTGGGCGTCGCGGTCGCATCTCCGGGATTCGTCACGGTGCTGGTGCTGGAGCCAGTGCTTGAGCTCGTGCTCGCGACCTGGCCTGGGAGGTGAGGTCCACCGGTCGCGGCCCACAGACCACCCGCGCCACCCACCAGCACGACGCCAATGACAGCAAGGGTGATCCGGCTCGTAACGAACCTGGAAACTCGGCTCATGACACCGATTCCTTTCACAACGAAGAGCGCAGACGTACCCGTTGCGTACGCCGGATGCCAGTCACGCATCACGAGGGTAGTGGATTAGACAACGGCGAATGCCGGGGGTGTAGTACTTTGCTCCCACGCGGCCTAGACGCTTGCTGCGCCTCCACTAAGGATGGAGAGGCACGAGAGGAGATGCTTCTCACGACACGCAGGGATTTCCGCGCCTCAAGGATGCCGGAAGAGTGCTCCCTTCCGCTCACCGAGGCGCATCTCGCGCGTGAGAAGCGAGAGACGAATCACGCTCGCCCAGGGTGGCCCGATGTCTCGGCCTCTTCACTCACTGGCCAGCTCGTCATGCTCACACGGTGCGCCTGGAATCCTGGCTCGATACCTTCGGAGGTAGTGGC
>DASWAC010000028.1:0-11459 GCA_036391335.1 Ktedonobacterales bacterium | reverse complement strand
GCGATGAAGAGGATACGCTGGAGGTCTATGGTCGCGAGATCATGCCAGCCTTTGGCGTCATAGGCGCGAATGGCAAGCGAGCCACCCCGCGCCGTCGAGCGGCGGCGACGAGCTAAGTCAGGAGGACCAGCGATGCGAACGTTGATATCAGGCGGAACTGTCATCACGGCGAGCGACACCTTCGCGGCGGATGTGCTGATCGATGGCGAGAAGATCGTCAGTGTCGGGCACGGCCTCACCGCGGAGAACACGATTGACGCGCGGGGCAAATATGTCATCCCTGGTGGAATTGACGTGCATACCCACCTCGACATGCCATTCGGTGGCACCGTCTCATCCGATGACTTCTTCACCGGGCATCGCGCGGCGGCCTTTGGTGGCACGACCACGCACATCGACTTCGCCATCCAGCCCAAGGGGGCGACCCTGCGCGAGACGCTGGATATGTGGCATGCGAAGGCGAAGGGCAAGGCAGCGGTGGATTATGGCTTCCATCTCGCCATCACCGACCTGCCCGATAGCATCCTCGAGGAGATCGCCCAGGCTCCAGACTGGGGCGTGACGAGCCTGAAGCTCTTCATGGCCTACAAGGGCGCGCTCATGGTTGACGACGCGACGCTCTTCCGCGCGATGGAGCAGGCCGCCAAGCACGGGCTGCTCATCATGGTGCATGCGGAAAACGGCGACGCGATCGACATCCTGGTGAATGAAGCTCTGAAGGCCGGACAGACTGAGCCCAGGTATCATGCGCTGACGCGCCCGCCACAGCTGGAAGCCGAGGCGACCAACCGCGCCATCCGACTCGCTGAGGTGGCCGGCGCGCCGCTCTATGTGGTGCATGTGACGAATGCGGGCTCGGTGGAGGCGATTCACCTGGCGCGCGAGCGTGGCTCGAACATCCACGGCGAGACGTGTGTCCAGTATTTCTTCTTCACCAAGGATGACTTGGCCCGGCCGGGCTTCGAGGGGGCCAAGTGGGTCTGCTCGCCGCCCTTCCGCGAGAAGAGCGACCAGGAGGCGCTGTGGCGCGCCGTCGCCAGCGATGACCTGCAGATCATCTCGACGGACCACTGCGACTTCTGGTATGAGGGCGGCAAAGACGGCCGGCCTGCGGGGAAGGAGCTGGGCAAGGGCGACTTTTCGAAGATTCCCAACGGGTGCCCAGGCATCGAGGACCGCATGATGGTGCTCTTCACTGAGGCGGTGCGCGCCGGGAAGTTCTCGCTGAACCGCTGGGTAGAGCTCTGCTGCACAAACCCCGCGAAGTATTTCGGCATCTATCCGCAGAAGGGAGTCATCGCTCCTGGAGCCGATGCCGATATCGTCGTGTGGGATCCGGACGCGTCCTACACCATCCGCGCCGAGACGCAGCATATGCGCACCGACTATAACCTGTATGAGGGGATGAAGGTCGTGGGCATGCCGAGTGTGGTGCTCTCGCGTGGGCGAGTGCTGGTGCAGGGTGGCGAGTGGAAGGGTGAGCAAGGCGCGGGCCAGTTCCTGCATCGCAATCGCTTCGAGCGCCCCGGCGTGATGCCCGCGAGCCCAGCCATGGCCGGCGCGAAGGGATAGTGTGCTCATGCAGAGGAGCATCCAGGCGTGAGCACACCGGCAACCGAGCTGCACGTGACTACCTGGAGCGAGCCAGTGCTGCTCATCCACGGGAGCCTGACCTAGGGTGATCCCGGTGATGACGACTGGCCGCAACAGCGCTCCAGGCATTCCTGAGCGGCGCAACATCAGAAAGACTCACTCATGGCGATTGATGACCTGACCCGCCAGCAAATCCTCGACCTCTCGCGCGAGACCACCCTCTATGAGTGGACCGCACAGAACAGTATGAAGCCGCTCGTGGTGGACCACGCCAAAGGCATCTATTTCTGGGACGCCGACGGCAAGCGCTACATGGATTTCAATTCGCAGCTCATGTGCGTAAATATCGGCTATGGCGACGAGCGTGTCATCAACGCCATCACCAAGCAGCTTCAGGCCGTTCCCTATGTCGCGCCGACGACCTCCACCACCGCCGTGCGCGCCGAGCTGGGCCGCCTGCTGCAAGAGATCACGCCGGGCAATCTGAGCAAGGCCTTCTTCACCAACGGCGGCGCGGAAGCCAACGAGAACGCCATCAAGATCGCCCGCTGGGTCACGGGACGCCAGAAGATCATCGCGCGCTATCGCTCCTATCATGGGGCCACGGCTGGCGCGATCACGCTCACCGGTGATCCGCGTCGCTGGGCGGCTGAGCCTGGCATCCCCGGCGTGGTGCGCGCGATGGATCCCTATCGCTATCGCTGCCGCTGGTGCGGCGAGAAGCCCACCTGCACGCTGGACTGCCTCAACCACATCGAAGATATCATCACCTTCGAGGGACCGCAGACCATCGCAGCCGTGATCATCGAGACGGTCACCGGCACCAACGGCATCATCATCCCGCCGGATGGCTACCTGCAAGGGCTGCGTGAGCTCTGCGACAAGCACGGGATCCTCCTGATTGCCGATGAGATCATGAGCGGCTTTGGGCGCACCGGTGAGTGGTTTGGGGTGGACCACTGGAAGGTCGTGCCCGACATCATGACGGTGGCCAAGGGGCTCACCTCGGCCTATGTGCCGCTGGGCGCGACCATCGTCACCGACAAGATCGCAGCCCAGTTTGAGGACAAGCCTCTCTATGCCGGGCTCACCTATAACTCGCATCCCGTGGGCTGCGCAGCGGCGATTGCCTGCATCAATGTCTACAAGGAGGACCACCTGATCGAGAACGCGAAGAAGCTGGGCGAGGTGCTCAGCGTCGAGCTAGGCCGCCTGAAGGAAAAGCATCCGTCGGTGGGTGACGCGCGCTCCATCGGCCTCTTTAGTCTGGTGGAGTTGGTGAAGAACCGCGAGACCCGCGAGCCGATGACGCCCTATAACCCGAAGGCCACCGAGCTTGGCGCCATGGCCCCCTTCGCGGCCTATCTGCGCGAGCACGGCCTCTTCACCTTCGTGCGCTGGAACACCTTCTTCGTGAACCCCCCGCTATGTATCACCGAGGCGGAGCTGCGCGAAGGGTTGGCCATCATTGACGCCGCGCTGGAGATTACGGACAAGGCCGTGGTATAGGCTGCCCTCACCCCCCTTGCCCCTCTCCCTGAAGAGAGGGGCCCCAGAGGCCCGCACGCACGGCGAGCCGATGACTCAGGTGTGACTCCCCCTTGCCCGCTCGGCAGGCGAGGGGGACAGAGTTCCCTAGATGTCGCACCGCAAGACACGATAGGCGTCGTTATCGGTGTTGGTTGGCGTCCCGGAGTTGACCGGCAACCATAGGGTATCCTTGCCACCTGCGGTGCTCACGACGAGCGAGGTCGTGATATAGCCTGGGCCTGAGCCATTGGTCAGCCGGTGCCAGCTCGAGTCTCCGGCGCGCCACGCATAGAGAGACACATCGGTCCCGGCGCTATCACCTGGCGTGGAAAAGTTCATGATGACCGCGCCATCGCTGAGCGTGCTGCTGAGGTAGAAATAGGGTACCTGACCCTGTGGAGCTCCCGCAAGCGGGGCGGAGGCCCAGTGCTGGCCGCCATCGCCGCTCACGCGGAGGTCGGTCGCGGCATCGGCATACATTGGGTCGCCCATCTTATCGGTGGAGCTGGTTTGGTGGCGCGAGTAGATATAGAGCAGCGGCTGCTGTCCGTCTCCGCGATCCACCACCACCATCCCATCCGTCATCGCTGAGGTGAGCGTAGCCACCTGATGCCAGGCCACGCCGGCATCATCGCTCCGCCAGAGTCTCCCCGTCGTCGCGGAGACAAATCCGCAGTCTGACGCCTTTGTGGCCGTGACGGCAAAGAGCGTCGAGCCGGTGCGCGCCGCTGCAAAGCCGCAGAGCAGCTCATGCGCCGCAGCCACCTGTGCGTCGGCCAGGGTCCAGGTGAGGCCGCCATCGGTGCTTTTCACGATTCGGTCACATTGGGTGGTGGTGCATGAAGCGTCGGCAAAGAGCGCCGTGCCTTGCGCATAGGTGCTGCCAATATGGAAGCCGCCACTCCCTGCATCGGGCATGATGGTGGATCTCCATGTTGCGCCAGCATCTTTGCTCACGAATACCTGGTCGCAGATACCATAGTCACCGACATACTGAGCAGCGGGACACCCCGCTTTGCCCAGGCTTAGCGGTCGCAAGAAGACCACGCGCGCGTCAAGGGGGCTCACCCATGCGGAGATATTCTTGAGGGTGGTGGCGGCCACGGGCAGCGCCAGCTCGTGCCAGGTCTTGCCGCTGTCATCGGTCCGCTTGATACCCGGATGATAGGTGCCCAGAGCATCGGACGAATTGTAGGTCTCGTAGACCACCTGCGGATTGGAAGGTGCGACCTGAGGCTCGCCCGCCGCATTGGTCCACGTGTGCATAGTGAGACGATCGACTATCTGCCACTGCCCCTTCGGTGTGCCGGGAGTGCCGGCGGGCGTCTGGACGGCCTTTGGCCCATGCGTCGCCATCAGGGCGAGCGCGCCAAAGAGTGCGATGATAGCCATCGCCGCCACCGTCGCGAAGAGTGCTCGTGCGCGGCCAGCTGGCTTCGTCGTCATAGGGTCTCCTCTACTTCTATTGAGAGATGTCTGGGAGGACCGCTCGTATCGCTGGGGGTGCGCATGCGCCGGCACACTGGACCGCCGCCCCACTGGCGCGTCTGGCAGGCCACTTCGCGCGCTGGCGCTCTCACGCCATGCCGCGCCGTCGGCCTCCAGTTGGCGATAGAGGTCATGCAGCTCAGGAGGCAGCGATGCCAGCTCGTCATGTGGGGTGTCACCGGAGGAAAACATCAGGCGCTCCTGTCGTTGCCAAGCGGGTCAGGGCTCGGAGGGAGTGGTTGGTCACGCGGGCCAAGGACCTCGCGCAGGCAGCCGAGCGCGCGCCGCAGCCGGGTGCGCACCGTCGCCGGCGGCATAGCGAGCGCCGCGCCAATCTCAGTCGCATCCATCCCGGCATAGAACCGCAAGAGGACGATCACGCGCAGCTCGTCGGGAAGCGTCGTGACGGCATGCCGCAAGTCGAGCGCCTCGGTGTGATCTATGCTGCCGGGGCCAGCGCTCGCGAGTGGAGCATATTTGGCGTCTCCGGCATCCAGATCGAGCGGCTCGGTGCGCCTGCGCTGCGTGCCGAAGTGCCCCGCTTGCCAGTTGCGACAGACATTGACGGTGATCGTGAGCAGCCAGGAGCGCACTGACGTTCCCTCACGGAAGTCCTCCCAGCCACGCCAGGCGCGCATCAGTGCTTCCTGGGCGGCATCCTGCGCATCCGCCACGCCGATGAGCGCCGCGGCAATCTGTGACATCGAGGTGATGTGTGGGGTCGTGAGCTCAGGAAAGCTCTCGTAATCCATGACGCCTCCTCGCATGCCATCAGACCCATAAGCATTCATCATACAGGGGCGATTCCCAGCGATACATTCCGCTCCCACCAATGGAGACAGCGCGAGCGTGCCAGAGTGTTTCATTGGGGGAATGTCACGTGGGCATGCTTGACGCGTCCCCTGCTGCGTCCTACAATCTCCACGGGCACTAACAGACTGCTGAGTTCTGTTAGCATGCGGGTGAGAGGAAGCGATCTCTATGGCAGCGGGACACGGCGACCAGCAGGGCCGCACGCTCACACGCGACAAAGACGCGACGCGCCAGCGCATCCTCGATGCCGCTGAAGAGGTCTTCGCCGAGAAGGGCTATCACGCCACCGTCGTGGATGACATCATCCGCGCCTCCGACAGCTCGAAGGGCGGCTTCTACTTCCACTTTCCTAATAAGCAGGCCATCTTCCTCTCGCTGATCGACGCCCTCGTGCCCAAGCTGGCCGGGGCCATCGATCGCGCCGTCGAGAGCGAGGAAAACCCCATCGGCCAGCTCGATGCCGCGCTGCGCACGGTGCTCGATATCTTCTCGCGCCATCGCAAGCTGAGCAAGATCTTGCTGGTGGAGGCCGTCGGGCTGGGGCATGGCTTCGATGAGAAGCTGATGCGTACCCGCAAGCAGTTCGCCAGCATGATCCAGAAGCGGCTGGATATCGCCGTGGCCAGCGGCCTCCTGGAGCCTTTCGACACCGAGACGGTGGCCTGGGCGTGGTTCGGCGCGATCAATGAGCTGGTCGTGCGCTGGCTGGTGATGCGCGAGCCAGAGAGGCTGGATGACGTGCTGCCGATCTTGCGGGCTGTGCTGCTGCGATCCATCGGCGCGCCAATGCCCTTCCCGTCCTACCAGCGCGAGGGAGCGGCAGAGTGAGCACCCCATCGCAAGTGACACTGGGCGTCATCGAATACCTCAACGCCGCCCCCGTCTGGGGTCCGCTGAGCCACATGAGCCTGCCCGGCATCGCGCTGCGCTGGGGCGTGCCGGCGGCCATCAATGCGGCGCTGAGCACAGGTGCGGTGGATATCGCCAATGTGTCGAGCCTCACCTTTGGCCAGCACGCGCGCGAATGGCTGCTGGCGCCCGATCTCGCCGTGGGCGCAGGCTCCGCGGTGGAGAGCGTCGTGCTCTTCTCATGGCACAGCGACTGGCGCGCGCTGGATGGCCGTACCATCGCCGTCACCACCGATTCCGCCACCTCGGTCGCGCTGCTGCGTCTGCTGTGCGAGGAGCGTTACGGCATTCACGCCACCTTCGCGCCGATGCCGAGTGACCTCGACGCCATGTTGGCCACCCACGACGCGGCGCTCATCATCGGAGATCGCGCGCTGATAGAGATGACGACGCGGCGAGCCGTTGCCGGGCGCGGTGTGCCGCATGCCTTCGACATGGCTGCCGAGTGGCATCACTGGCAGGGGCTGCCGTTCGTCTTCGCGGTCTGGGCCATTCGCGCCGATCGGGCCGCGGCAGTGCGTGCCTCAGGCCTGCTGGAGCGCCTAGCGAAGGCGAAAGCGAGTGGTCTTGGCAGCCTGCCCACGCTCGCGGCTGACGCCGCCAGACGACTTGGGCTCCCCGAGGCGACATGCCTGCGCTACCTGCGACTGCTGCACTACGACCTGACGTCTGGGCACATGGCGGGCTTGCGAGCATTCCTGGAGGGAGCCATCCCCGGCTTCCGCTGGGCGGATGTGCGCACACTCACCGCCGCTGAATACGCATGAAACGAGGGATGGAATGATTGCTCGGAAGCTCGACGAGATCGAGGCGCACTTCGCGCGGCACGAGACCCTGCCCCGCGAGGCCGTGCTCAAGACTGATCTGCTGCGCGTGGGCGTCCGCTTCGACGACGGCGCCCTGGTGCGCGCGCCAGATGCGGCTGAGGTCCACCAGCCGAAGTCATATTTCATCTTCTCCTTCGACATGGTGCGCCAGAAGGATCTCGATGTCGTGCAGAAGTGGCACGCCCCGGAGGAGATCGCCCTCTCGGGCGGGCCGTGGAACCTGCGCCGCACCATCGTCTCGACCCGGCTGAATCCCGCCTCGCCCTATCGGGTGGCCCCGCATGACGGCAAGCTATGGCTGCACATTGACGAGACGCCCGTGGCCGAGGTGAGCTTGCGCGGCCTGCCCGCCCACTATCGCGAGAAGCTGCCCGATGGGCGCCCCGTGGCTGAGATCGCGCCGGTCATCGAGTGGGGCTATCTCGTCTACCTCACGGTCTTCCGCGTCTGCCAATATTTCGGGGCCCATGAGGAGTGCCAGTTCTGCGACATCAATAATAACTATCGTCAGCAGATCCAAGAGGGCCGCCCCTACACCGGCGTGAAATCCGTCGCCGATATCGTCGCCGCGATGGAGCGCATCAACGCGCTCGACAGCGATAGCCATGCCTATACCATCACCGGTGGCAGCGTTACCTCACAGCTCGGCGGGAAGAATGAAGTTGACTTCTACTCGCAATATGTCGAGGCGATCGAGACGAAGTTCCCCGGCCGGTGGATCAGCAAGGTCGTCACCCAGGCATGGCCGGTGGAAGACGCCAAGCGTCTCAAGGCCGCGGGCGCGCAGATCTATCATCCCAACTACGAGGTCTGGGATCCCAAGCTCTTCCCGAAGATTTGCCCGGGCAAAGAGCGCTATGTGGGCCGCGAGAACTGGATTCGCCGCATCGTAGACGCCGGTGAGGTCTTCGGCCCCGCCAACGTCATTCCCAACTTCGTCGCCGGGGTCGAGATGGCACAGCCCTACGGCTATACCGAGGTAGAGGACGCCATCCGCTCGACCCAGGAAGGGCTGGAGTTCTTCATGTCTCAGGGGATCACGCCGCGCTTCACCACGTGGTGCCCCGAGCCGATGACCCCGCTGGGTGACGCGAACCCCGACGGCGCGCCGCTGGAATATCACCTGCGCCTGCTGGAGGTCTATCGCGAGACGTTGCGCGCTAACCGCCTCGCGCCACCGCCGGGCTATGGTGAGCCTGGCCCCGGCAATGCCGTCTTTTCCGTCAGCGCCTTTATGGATGTCTTAGAGCCTGCCACAAGCGGTGCGCGCTAAGAATTGGAGTCTTGCCGCCATGTCAGCTACCACGACCGCGATTCCCGACCTGCTCGACCATGCGCGTGCCGGAGGACGCCTCAGCTTCGACGATGGGATGCGCCTCTACCAGGAGGCCACCGCCGACGATCTGCGCGCGACCGCCGACGCGATCCGCCAGCAGCGGCATCCCGATGGGGTGGTCACCTATCTGGTGGACCGCAACATCAACTACACCAACGTGTGCATCATTGATTGCGGCTTCTGCGCGTTCTATCGCAAGCCGGCTAGCCCGGAGGGCTATCTGCTGACGAATGAGCAGATTGCCGAGAAGGTCCGAGAGCTGGACGCCTGGGGCGGCTCGCGCATCCTGCTGCAGGGCGGCGTGCATCCGTACCTAAAGCTGGACCACTACACCGAGATGCTGCGCGCCATCAAAGAGCAGTTTCCGGCGATACAGATCGACGGCTTCTCACCTGTCGAGGTGTGGAATATCGCTCGCATCATGAAGATGGACCTCGCCGACGTGCTGCGTGAGCTGCATGCCGCCGGGCTGGACGGCCTCCCCGGTGGCGGCGCGGAGATCCTCGATAACCGCACGCGCAACCGCATCGCCCCGCACAAGGGCACATGGGAAAGCTGGATCGAGGCGGAGCGGCTGGCCCAGCGTGAGGGCCTGACGACCTCGGCGACGATGGTCTTCGGCTTCGATGAGGAAGTAGAGGAGCGAGTGCTGCACCTCATCCGGCTGCGCGATCTGCAGGATGATAGCCTCGCGCACAACGGGAACGGCTTCACCAGCTTCATCGGGTGGACCTATCAGCCGGACAACACCGTGATGGGTGGTCAGCGCACCTCAGGCGATGCCTACCTGCGCATGGTGGCATTCGCCCGCATCATGCTCGACAATATTGACCACATCAGCGCCTCATGGCCCTCGCAGGGACATGAGCTGGCCACTGCCGCGCTGCGCTGGGGCGCGAACGACTTTGGCAGCACGATGATGGAAGAGAACGTGGTCAGCGCGGCGGGCGCCGACGTAGGGACGTGCATGACGGTGGAGCAGATCCAGGCGGAAATTCGTGGGGCGGGCTTCAGGCCGGCCAAGCGGGATAGCCGCTATCACATCCTCCAGCGGTTCGACTGAGCCCGTGGCGACGGTGCTCCTCATGCCGGGCTGGCAAGATTCCGGCCCGGACCACTGGCAATCGCACTGGGAGCGCGCACACCCAAAGTGGCATCGGTTGCGTGGCCTCGACTGGGATGCACCCACCCGCGACGGCTGGGTCGCCGGGATGGATGCCGCTCTCCGCGAGATCGGCAGCCCGGTCGTCCTGGTGTGCCATAGCCTGGGCTGCCACGCTGCCGCTACATGGGTGTCGCGCCATGGCGCTGGTCCGGTGCGGGCTGCGCTGCTGGTCACCCCGCCTGACCTCGAGCGCGCCGACATGCCCCCTGAGATTCAGGGATTTACCCCGCTCGCGCTGCCGCCACTGCCATTTCCCAGCGTGCTCGTCACCAGCGACAATGATGGATGGTGCCAGCCGGAACGCTCGGCCTTCTTTGCCAGACGCTGGGGCAGCCGGCATCTCGAGATTGGCTCAGCGGGCCACATCAACGCCGACGCCGGATTCGGTCCATGGCCCGAGGGAGAGGCGTTGCTGGCCGAGCTGCTCGCGGGGCACGAGTGAGGGGCATGCCCGCGCGGAGCCTTGGCGCCTGTTTGCCTCTGGCAAGCACTCCCCTGTTGCATCGCGTGCGCCTGTGTGATAGGATGTGAGGGCTGGCGTAAGCCAGACATTTGGGCCTGTGGCGCAGCTGGGAGCGCGTCTGCATGGCATGCAGAAGGTCAGGGGTTCGAATCCCCTCAGGTCCACCATCCTATTCCGTCTCGCTGTGAGAGCCTTTCACCCAGTTTGGGCGGAAGGCTCTTTCTCGTCTGTGCGACTGTGTGATGCGCCTCGCCTCGCCATGGGGCTGGCGTAAGGAGGACGCCGTCTGATGGCCCGCGCCAAGCTGAACCCGCAGGAGTATGAGTCGAAGTGGCAGGAGCGCTGGGCTCGTGAAGGGCTCTATGATGCCAAGGACGACGATCCACGCCCAAAGCACTATAACCTTGCCATGCTCCCCTATCCCTCTGGCGACCTGCACATCGGCCACTGGTACAACTACTCAGGCGCCGACATCTTTGGCCGTTTTCTGCGGATGAGAGGCTGGAACGTGAGCCAGCCCATCGGCTTCGACGCCTTTGGCCTGCCCGCCGAGAACGCCGCCATCAAGCGCAACATTCAGCCACGCAGATGGACGCTGGACAACATCGCTAACATGCAGTCGCAGCTGCGCACCATGGGCGCCGCCTGGGACTGGCCGCGTCAGGTCATCACCTGCATGCCCGACTATTATCGCTGGAACCAGTGGCTCTTCCTGCAGCTCTATGAGCATGATCTTGCCTACCGGACGAAGGCCCCTGCCAACTGGTGCCCGACGTGCAACACGACACTGGCCAACGAGCAGGTCGTGGGCGGCGCATGCGAGCGCTGTGGCACACCGGTGCAGCGCCGCGAGATCGACCAGTGGCTCTTCCGCATCACCAACTATGCTGATGAGCTCCTGCGCTTCGAGGGACTCGATTGGCCCGAGAAGACACGTCTCATGCAGACGAATTGGATCGGCCGCAGCGAGGGCGCCGAGGTTCGCTTCCGCGCCACGGTGAAGGCCAAGGGCGGGAAGAAGGAGACCGTCGAGATACCCGTCTTTACGACACGACCGGATACGATCTATGGTGTCACCTTCTTCGTGCTGGCGCCTGAGCATCCCCTGGTGGAGAAGCTGACCGCACCGGGCCAGCGCGCCGCCGTGCGCGCCTATGTGGAGCAAGCCCGCGCCCAGAGCGAGATCGAGCGGATGAGCACCGATGTGGCCAAGCCGAAGACGGGCGTGCCATTAGGGGCCACGGTGACGAATCCTGTCTCGGGGACTGAGGTGCCCGTGTGGACCGCCGACTATGTGTTGATGAGTTACGGCACAGGCGCGGTCATGGGCGTGCC
>DASWAC010000027.1:0-3605 GCA_036391335.1 Ktedonobacterales bacterium | reverse complement strand
AGGCACTCATGTAGAGCACCCGCGCCATGACGACATCCGTCACCGTGCCCGGCTGGCTGCGGGCGGCCGCGAGCACTTGATCTAGCCAGTGGCGGCCCTCCTGGGTCAGGCCGCGGGTTTCCCAGTAGCGATTGAGGGCGGTGGCCAGCCGCACAGCGCTCTGCACGTCACCTTCCACCATCGTGTGCAGCGCGGCGCGCAAGTTGTCATAGTCCGCGTCGAGGGTCCTCAGCCAGTCGCGCTGGTGGGGGCCTGTCAGCTCTGGGGCCGCCCGCTCGGCCAGATCGAGGTAATATCCCGCGTGGGCCTGCGCGACCTGGGCCACCTCGCCGGTCGCCATCAGGTGCTCTAGCCCGCGCTCGCGGATGGTCTCCAGCATCACGAACCGTGGCTCGCCCGCCTGCTCGCGCTGCGTGAGCAAGCTGTGCTCCACCAGGGCAGCCAACGCCTCGAAGGGGTCGCTCTCCTCGGCGTCGGTCCGCTGGCAGACGGCCTCGGCGGCTTCGAGGGTGCAGCCGCCAGAGAAGATCGCCAGCCGGCGAAAGATGGCCTGCTCAGGCGCGCTCAGCAGCGAATAGCTCCAGTCCACCGCCGCGCGCAGCGTCTGATGGCGCTCTGGCATCTCGCGCGGACCCTTCCCCCGCGTGACATCACTGAGGCGACTGGCCAGCGTCTTGAGCGGCAACATGCGCACCCGTGCGGCAGCGAGCTCCAGCGCGAGGGGCAGGCCGTCCAGCCGGCGGCAGATGCTGACGAGCGCGGCGACATCGTCAGGCCGCACCGTGAAGCCGGGCCTGGCCGCCTGGGCGCGCTCCACGAAGAGCTGGACGGCGGGGAAGGCCAGCGCCTCATCCACGCTGAGCACGGCGTCCGCCTCGGGGAGGCTCAGCGGCATAAGCGGCACCTCGCGCTCGCCACGCAGGCGCAAGGGCACCCTGCTAGTAGCCAGCGCCTTCACCCCTGGCGCGGCCTCCAGCAGCTTGCCGACGGTGGCGGCGCTCTCGGCCACCTGCTCGCAGTTATCCAGCACCAGCAGCAGCCGCTTCTCGCGGGCGAATGTTGCCAGCGCCTCGGCGAGAGTCTCACGGCCACGCGCCGTCACGCCCAGCCGCTGGGCAATCGCGGGCAACACGAGATTCGGCTCGCGCAGCGCCGCCAGCTCGATGAAATAGGCGCCGTCTGGGAACCGCTCATGCAGCTCCGATGCGATGTGCAGACCCAGCCGTGTCTTGCCGACACCACCAGGACCGGTGAGCGTCACGAGGCGCACGCCGTCACGCCGCAAGAGGTCGAGCGCGATGCTGGCGTCATCTTCGCGGCCAATGATGGCCGTCAGTGGCTCTGGCAGCCAGGGCGCGGGCGTGGCAGGCGTCTCCAGCGGCGAGACGTCGGCGGCGCTGAGGTCACCCCGAGGCACTGCCCGCAGCACAGTGACAGGCGTGGAGAACCCCTTGAGCAGCACTGTTCCGCGATCTACGAAGTCCACATCGAGGTCGCCGCGCACCCCCTTGCGCACGTCCAGGCTCACCAGCACCTCACCCGCGCGGGCGGTGGCGCAGAGCCTCGCTGCGAGATTGATGGCCTCGCCGCGATAGTCACGACCGACCTTCGCGACCTGGCCGCGTGCCAGCCCAATGCCCACCAGCAGTGGGATAGATGGGTCCTCTCGCATGGCGCGAGCGCAGCTCTCGTGCAGGCGACGCGCCGTGCTGAGGGCCGGCCTGGCAGTCGGAAAGACGGCCACGATCTCATCGCCGCGCTGCATCAGCACCCGGCCACGCCCCCCGGCCACCGCAGCGCGCGCCAGCATGGCAAATGCCTCGGTGAGGCGCGCCGCCGCCTGGGGTCCGTGCTCATGCGTGAAGTGCGTGTAGTTACGCACATCGGCGATGAGAAACGTGCGCACCTCGACCGGACGACCGGCTTGGGCCGAGCGCGCCGCGCCGCGCGTGGGGGTCATAGGGACTCCAAGATGAGAACAGGAAGAGTGGCCGCCATGCGAGTACGATACTGCGCTCGCGCGCTTCTGGCAAGAGTGAGACCGCTTCCCCCCACCGCACACCAGCGTTCCAGTCGGGGTGCCTGGCGCGCCATGCTGTGTTACAGTGCTATTAGCCTCGTGCACAGCCTCTTTGCCCGCGCTCGCGCGGACGGGTCCGCGAGCCGTGCCGGTGGCCGGGCACACCAGCCTCGTGGATGGATTGCCAGGAGAAATGACGACTGATGCTGCGTGTCGCTATCGTGCATGACTATCTCAGCCAGATGGGTGACGCGGAGCGTGTGGTGCTCGCCTTGCACGACATGTTCCCCAAGGCGCCTGTCTACACCTCGATCTACACTCCCAGGAGACTGGATTCGCGCTTCAGAAGCGTAGACGTGCGGCCCAGCGCGATGCGACGCCTGCCAGGCATCACGAGGCATCTCCAGCTCTATCTCCCCCTCTTCCCGCACGCCTTCGAGCGCCTGGATCTGCGCGAGCATGATCTCGTCATCAGCTCGGGCGGCGCCTTTGCCAAGGGCATAGTCACGCGTCCCGATGCGCTGCATTTCTGCTATTGCCTCTCGCCCACGCCGTGGGTGTGGACCTATGAGGACTCCGTCGAGCACGACCAGCTTGGGGCCGTGGCGCGGCGTGTGCTCAGGCCGTTCATTCCGTGGCTGCGCGCGTGGGATTACGCTGCCGCTGCGCGGGTGGATTACTTCATCGCCAGCGCTCCCCCCGTGGCAGCCCGCATCGCGAAATATTACCGGCGTGAGTCGGCATGCATTCCGCCACCGGTCGAGATGGGTCAGCTCGCTATCTCAGCCGGGCACGATGACTATTTCTTGATCGTCTCGCCGCTGGTGGCGCATCAGCGCCTCGATCGAGCGGTGCGCGCCTTTACCGCGCTCGGCCTGCCCCTGCGCATCATTGGCGCCGGGCGTGACGAGCGGCCCCTGCGCCGCCTGGCGGGGAAAAGCGTCAGGTTCCTGGGCAGCCTGCCCGAGCATGAGGTCAGGGCGCAGGTAGCGCGCTGCCGGGCGCTGATCGTCCCCGGTGAGGAAGACTTCAGCACCGTGAGCGTCGAGGCCATGGCCATGGGCAGGCCGGTCATCGCATTCGCGGCGGCTGGCATGTTGGCCACCGTGGAAGACGGGGTAAGCGGGAGCTTCTTCCACGAGCCGACGGCGGAGTCCCTCGCGGAAGCGGTCCGCGCTTTCCAGGATGACGCCTTCGAGCCACAAGCCATCCGTCGCCACGCGGAGGAATTCGAGAGCAGGCGCTTCAAGCAGCGGGTGCTCCAATTCATCGAGACCCGCGTCGCGGCGCACCCCATCCTCTCGAAGAAAGTCGCTCTGGAGCCTTCCCCGCTCGATTCCTTCAGCGGCCTGATGCCGCCAGCGCTCGAGACGCACGACGACACGCCATCCCGCTAATGGCGAGGGTGCCGCCGGATGACTTGCCCCCTGTGTCATAATCGCGGTATGAGCGAGATATCATCCCAACCAGACACTGAAAAAGCAAATCTCCCCACCGAGATCGGCACAAGACGGCTCGAAGCGTTTAGCGATAGCGTTTTCGCCGTGGCTATCACCATCATGGTGCTGAATATCAAGCCGCCTGA
>DASWAC010000026.1:0-3730 GCA_036391335.1 Ktedonobacterales bacterium | reverse complement strand
TGCCGCCGAGGCGCGTGTGCCCGTGCCCGCCTATCAGGCGAATATCTAGCGCGACGCCCGCGATGACCCGGGAGGGCCGCACGGCAACCAGCGTCATTCTCGGGGCGCTAGGATGGCTCTCTTGTGGCGCGCTGTGGCATGCGAGAGGCAGCATTGACTTTCATCGTGCAAGTGACTATAGTGTGAGCTATGAAACACACTAGCTTAGCCAGCATGGATTGCGCGATCGCCCGCACGCTGGATGCCGTGGGCGAGTGGTGGTCGCTGCTCATCATTCGCGATGCGTTCCTCGGCGCGCGGCGCTTCGAGGAGTTCAAGGCCAGCGGCATGGCCGACAACATTCTCGCGGCCCGGCTGAAGCGGCTGACCGCAGAGGGGATCCTCGAGAGGCGCCCCTATCAGGCCAGACCCGTCCGCCACGAATATGTGCTCACGGAGAAGGGGCACGCCCTGCTGCCGGTCATCGCGGCGCTTCGCGAGTGGGGGAAAATATGGACCACCGGGCCGGATGCTCGCCCGCCTCTCATCCACGAGGCATGCGGGCACACGGTGACTGTGGCGCTGACCTGCCCACACTGCAAGAGAAATGTGGCGATCGCGGAGGTGCGCGCAGGGGATGGCAGCCGGGCGCAGGCCGCCGTCGGGGCTGATGCCTGAGATGACTGGCTTACCATTCAGGCAAGATACTACCTGAACAGCATTGGCACGTCCTGCTGACCACCATGCGGGAGAAATCGGCCTTGGGTGCGCGTGCCGCTATTCGAGCGCATCGGGCGGCTTGGGCTCGACATCATAGCGCCGGTGCCAGGCGCCATACCCACCGCCAAGGGCGCTGGCATTGAAGCCCATCGTTTGGAGCTGACGCGCCACACGGGCACTGGTGGCTTCATCGGGTCAGGTGCAATACGCGACGACAGCGCGATCCTTCTTCGCCGTGGCAGCCCACTCGCGCACTTTGTCCGGCAGCACACGCACGCTGCCTGGAATGCGTCCCGGCGACGCCGCATATTGTCCCCGTGTGCGCACGTCGAGCACTACCGGCGGATTGGGACCGGCCAGCATGGCGTGCAGCTCTTCCACTGAGACGCGCGGAATGGATGCCGCGTCCTCCTCGAAGAGCCCGCCCGCGCCACTCTCGCGCTCCTCCGGTAGCACGACGGGATTCTGACTGATCCGCCGGCCATACCAATTCGCGGCCGGGGTAGCCGTGACGCCATGCACCAGCACCGAGACGAGCACCACAACGCCGGTGATGGCCAGCAGCTGGGTCGCGTGCGGCATGCCCGCCCCGACTGCCAGGAGCGCCAACAACAGCGCGGACAGCCCTCGTGGCCCAAACCACGCGATGAAGATGCGGGCGATCGGGCTCATCTTCGCGCGCAGCAGGGCTGTGCTGAGCGCGAGGGGGCGCACCACGATGATGACGATGACGGCAAAGAGAAGGGCGATCCCAAAGGGAATGGTGCCGAAGAGCGGACCGAGCACCGCGCCAAAGAGGATGAAGCCGAGGAGCATGGCGACCTCGGAGGTCACGTCGCCATATTCCATGAAGCAGTCGCAGAGCGTGATATCGAAGATGGTGACTGCCAGCCCCGCGAAGAACGCGGCGAGGAAGCCGTCTCCTCCCACGGCCTGCGCGGCCGCATAGGATGCCAGCACCAGCCCGATGCCATAGAGCGCCTGATATTCGCGCCGGATGGAATAGAGCGCGTCTGCCTTGCCCATGAGCCATGCGCCCACCCCGCCAACGACGAGGCCCACCAGCGGGCTGAGGATCAGCAAGCGCAGCAGGAAGCCGATCATCGGGCCCGCGCCGCCACCGACGCCCACCGCGATCCTGATGGCAATGAGCACGATAGGCAGCACGATGACGTCGTTCGTGCCTGCCTCGATGGTCAGGGTGCGGCGCACCGAGCGGGGGACGTGCTCATTGCGCACGACATCGCGCAGCACGATGGGATCCGTCGAGGCGAGGATGGCGCCCAGCAAGAGCGACTGGAGCAGATCTGTGCGTAACAACAGCGCCGCCGTGAGCGCGATGCCCGCGATAGTGAGCAAGGTGCCCGGCCCCAGGTCCAGCAGCGGCACGCGCCACTCGCGCCTCAGCTCATCCACGTCGAAGCGGGCGGCATCGAGAAAGAGGACGAGCGCCAGGTTCAGGGTGGCCACTGCCGTGAGCGCCGGGTTGTGTGGGCCAATCTGGATTACCCCAGTCACGCCAGGGCCAAGCACGAGGCCGAGCGCCAGAAAGATGACGGGCAGCGAGAGGGGAGCCCGGTCAACCACGCCAGATGAGAGCGCGGCGGCGGTGAGCACGAAGGCGAGGATCACGAACCATAGTGTCACGTTGTCCACGATGCGCTCCCCCTCGCGAGATGCGGCAAGAGGGCCCCACGCGAACGCGGAGCCCTCGCCCGAAGGTGACGGGATGCCACTCGCCGTTGAGTGACAGCCCGCCAACCCGCGACACTATTCGACGGTGACAGATTTTGCCAGGTTGCGCGGCTGATCCACATCGGTGCCCCGGGCCAGCGCCGTGTAATAGGCGACCAGCTGCAAGGGAACGATGGCCAGCAGCGGTGAGACCGCCTCATGCGCATCCGGGATGAAGAAGATGTCATCCGCATGCTCACGGATCGCCAGGTCGCCCTGGGTAGCGATGGCGATGACCCGCGCCTTGCGTGCGCGGACCTCCTGCACATTGCTGATGACCTTCTCATACGTGGCGCTGCGTGTGGCGATGGCGATCAGCGGCACCGTCTCGTCCAGGAGGGCGATGGGGCCGTGCTTCAGCTCGCCGGCGGCGTAGGCTTCGGCATGCACGTAGGAGATCTCTTTGAGCTTGAGCGCGCCCTCAGCTGCCAGCGGATAACTCGCGCCACGCCCGATGAAGAGGCAGCTCGCACGTGTGGCCAGATAGGCCGCCGTTGCCTTGTAGTGATCCGTCTCGCCGCGTGCGGTGTCGAGCAGGCGCTGCATCCTGTTGGGCACGTCGTGCAGCTCCGCGAGCACCTCGCGCAGTGTCTCATCCGCCAGACGCTTCGTGTGCTGCCCCAGCCAGAGCCCGGCCAGGGTGAGCACTGTCGTCGTCGTGACGAACGTCTTTGTCGCCGTCACGCTGATCTCTGGTCCCGCCTGGAGGAAGAGCACCGCGTCGCTGTTGCGTGTGATGGCGCTGCCCACCACATTCGTCACCCCCACCACCGGCGCGCCGGCCTTGCGGGCCAGCTTCGTCGCTTCGAGGGTGTCGGCGGTCTCGCCAGACTGTGTCACCGAGAAGATGAGCGTATCGGGTCCAACCACCGGGTCGGCATAGCGGAACTCTGAGGCCACCGATACCTCGACCGGCAGGCGTGACCAGCGCTCCATGGCATAGCGCGCCACATTCGCGGCCATGATGGAGCTGCCACAGCCGAGGATGACGACCCGGCGCACGAGGTCGAGCTTGCCCGACGCCGCGAGGGCATCGAGGTCGCTCATGCGCAGGTCATAGCCGCCTCGCCCCTCGCGCACACGGCCCAGCAGGGAGCGCTCGATGGCGGCGGGCTGCTCCTCGATCTCTTTGATGAAATAGTGGTCGAAGCCACCCTTTTCCGCCGCCTCGGCATTCCAGTCCACTATCAGCGGTGGGCGCTCGATGCGGGTGCCGTCGAGATCGGTGATGAGGTGTGTCGTCGCGGTAATCTCGGCGACCTCGCCCTCATCGAGGATGACGACGCGGTGGGTGTGC